>CAVOCG010000006.1:0-40180 GCA_963694095.1 Gammaproteobacteria bacterium | reverse complement strand
GCTGTGATTGTGGATTGTGAGTATTAGATGCTCTATATAGAATCGCCGTGAACCGAGGAATACTATTTTTTGGATCAATGCCAGCACCGGCATGAATACCAAAACCAGCAATGGCAGGTTCTCCAGTAGCTGTGCACCTAACTCTAGGAAAAACCCCAGCGGGTTTTCTGTGATTGCATCAACGTTGGCTTCCATCTGTGAGGTCAGTACTGTTTGCAATCGCTCATTACTCTGTTGTGAAAAGAACGGCAGGCTAAAACTTCTCATATAATCAAGTATCCCGTCTATTTCTTCCTGGGTAAGCCCATCGCCATCCAGTGTGACCGGCACATCCTCGGTGGCAGGGCCCGCAGTTTCTTCACTGGTCGTTTGCACTTCGATACTGGTACCAAAGGTGGAGTCGAAGGAATTAAAGTAAAGTTTGGTTGAGAGCAGGAGAAAGTAGCCGAGGCTAAATACGATGAACAGACGCAGCGGAGGCAGATAACGGGCACGCTTGCCTTCTAGATACTCGCGGGAAAGACAAGCCGGCTTACATAACAACAGAAATAGGGTCTTGTAGGAACGGGAGTTGAATGCAAAGAGCCCCTCTAGCGCTTCCATGAGAATGACAATGAATAGGCTTCTAACGTCTTTATTCTTCTGGCCGCAGTTGGAACAGAATTCGCCCTGTAGTGGGTAGTTACAGTTCAAGCATTTCTGAAGTTCTGCGAGGCTGGAGCCGGGATTTGGCATATCGTCTACTAAACACACTTGTTACCAAAGATATCGGGCAGAAACGGTCAAAAGATAAATGGCTTAGTTTGCGGCAAGCGTAGTAAGGAAATGAAAGAAGTATTCCTGCCCTCTATGAACTCATAAGTAGAGGACAGGAATACTCAAGGGCATTCGACACGAAGCCATGGTGGGTGGCTGCGCGCGTAGTGATACAAACAACAAAACACCATCATGCTGTATTGTGATGGCAATATTGCCACTATATATAGTGAATCACAACATAAATCCCCTACCCAAGTTCGGCGCTATCACTTTGATAAATTAACCGGTTGGGCAGAGAATCTGATGAAGTAGATCGATTGCCATTGCCCGACGATTAGGTAAACCAGTTAGTGATTCTGCAATAGAGAGTATTTGAAGGGGCTTGCCCTCATCGTCTAGAAAGGCGTTGCCTAGCGTATTGGTACCATATCAGTATGAGTGACAAGGCCGATAACAGTGTCAGCAGGATCCACTACGGGAAAATGGCGAAGGTTTCGCTTATTTATCATGGCAAGGGCATCGGCAAGCACAGTGTTAGCATTAATACTAATAGAGTGCCCAGTCATTACTTCCCCAATAAGGTAGTCTGATTTGAGCTCACCATGGTTTATTTTTGCAGTTAACCGCACGATATCACGTGCTGATTCGCGACATTACCTTGTTAATATTCAAACTGGAACCGTTTGATTTTTATGAAAATGAAGCGTGTACGCTGAGGTGGTTCAGACAAGGGTATATTGGGTTAATTTGGCAAAAATTGATAGTTGGCGAGGTGTTCTGAATGTGAAGTGAATCACACTATTAAAACTCGCAGGCCTCAGCTTCCAGCTGCACACGAAGTTCATTGCTTTTACCGTCTAGGTTTATTTCGAAGCAATTACCTTGTAGGTCTCTTAGCAAACGTCGTCCGGAAGTCGCTAGTGCCGGGGTGTTGGAGTAGATAGTTACATTAGCCGGTGCCTGGGGTCTCACTGGTGTATTTCGATAGATCGTGGCATTGCGCCTTGGGGCGTAATCATAGGAGGGATAACTCAGTAATGAACGAAGAAAGAGTACGCCGAAAAAGCTACCGGCATCAGAATGGCGATATCGGTGACTGCCAAAGGAGATGCCAGCATAAGATCTCCCGCGGCGGCCATATGAGCCCATGCTGTATGCACCACAGTGATAGGGGTTGTAACGGGATGAGCGAGAGGAATAACGGCTGCCACAACCAAGCCCACCATTGCCATAACTGCTGTAACCACGTCGATTATGACGGTTGTCGGCTGAAGCGGTCTGGCTGATTACAAATGCACTGATGACAATAAGACTTATTAGTAATTTTTTCATATCACAAACCTTACTCTACACAACCAATAAACCAGCAATACAATGTCATAGTTTTACATTCTACAGAGACTGAATGAACCGAAGCTTAACTAAAACTGATTTCCAGCACTTGAGTGGGTAGGCCAATTATAAACAGCAAGGCTTTTGGCATGGCTTCTCACAATAGGGCTCAAAAGGAAAATTGGGACTATAATGAAGGAATTATCGCCGAATAATGGAAGGTAACGCATGAAGTGGATTCGCATACTGAGAGAAAATCTCAAACGTCGTCCAATATGGATGAATGGCGTATTGTTATTTTGTGCGTTCATGGCCTTTTTCTACGTACCCTGGGACTTTTTTCTCAAACCGGTAGCTGTGGCTGAAGAGGTGTGGTTTGGATTACTGCTGACTGGTTGGGCTGCGAAGATAACTGAGCCACTGCATTGGTTAATCTATATTGGAGGAACCATCGGGCTATGGAGAATGAGCCCCTGGGTATTTCCATGGGCCAGCTTATACACACTGCAAATTGCGTTAGGAATGTTTATCTGGAATTACATTGATGAGCGCGGTCAGGGGTTGCTGGGAGGCACGCTCTGGGCCATTCCTTTTTTAATACTTGCCGCCGCTCTGTGGAATGTGAAAACAGCATCCACAACCTCGAGTCAGCTTTAGTTGGCTAGCCCTCCTTTTTAGCCTTCCGAAATTCCGTTTCCCTCCGATAATCAGCCATGTGTTACAATTTTTCACATTATAACGCACTATCTAATTATTTTGAGTATTTATGTTACTTTATAGGACATTATGCGTTACTATTCGCGCCATCATTGAGAGAAGAGTATCCTCAGCTCTATCTTTTTTACAGCTACTACCCCAAGGTGTTTTGCAATATGAGTTCATTATTTGAATCGCTGAGTTTTACCCGTGGTCCTGGCATGAAAAACCGTTTCATGCTGGCTCCTCTCACTAATTCCCAAAGCTATGATGATGGCACTCTGTCTGATGAAGAATATAAATGGCTGACTATGCGCGCCGAGGGGGGCTTTGGTCTAACCATGACTTGTGCGGCACATGTGCAGGCTATTGGGCAGGGGTTTGCAGGTCAGTTGGGCACATTCTCTGACAATCATCTTGTCGGTTTAACTCGTCTGGCAGCAGGTATTAATGCCCAGGGTAGTGTCTCTATCTGCCAACTCCACCATGCGGGTATGCGCTCTCCGACTGAGTTAATCGGTGAAGCGCCAATATGCCCTTCTTCCAATGAAGAAACCGGGGCGCGAGCGATGACTGCAGGTGAGGTTGAACAACTTGTCCAGGATTTTGTGGCAGCGGCGAGAAGAGCTGAAAAAGCTGGTTTTCATGGCGTCGAAATTCACGGTGCCCATGGTTATATCCTTTGCCAGTTTCTCAGTAGTGAGATCAACCAGCGTGACGATCAATACGGGGGCAGCTTGAAAAACAGGAGCCGGGTAATTTTTGAAATTATTGGAGGTATCCGCAAACAATGCCGAGCTGATTTTATGATTGGTGTACGCCTCTCGCCAGAGCGCTTTGGCATGAAGTTATCTGAAATACTGGTGATTGCTCAGCGGTTGATGGATGAGCGGCAAATTGACTTTCTGGATATGTCATTATGGGATGTATTCAAAGAACCTGTAGAAGAAGAAATGCAGGGCCGTAGCTTGTTGTCCTATTTTACCGATCTAGAGCGCGGAGGCGTGCGGCTCGGTGTTGCTGGGAAAATTCGAACCCCTGCAGAAGCCAAAAAAGCACTGGCAGCAGGCGCGGACTGGATCATGCTGGGCAGATCGGCAATATTGGACCATGATTTCCCAAATCAATGCCGGGACAACCCGGATTTTACTCCGGTGGAAATTCCCACTACCCGTGAGCATTTATTTGACGAGGGTCTGTCGGAAAAGTTTGTAGATTATATGTGCACCTGGGAAGGGTTTGTTGCAACCGAATAGTAATTTGACAAAACAGATAGCCAGCAAAACTAAGTGATCGATTGATATTAACTAAGTGGAAGCGGTGACGTTAACCAAGCAGTGCCCTCGGTCAAATCAACATGATAGGATCGAATTTATGAAACTAAAAATTCAATTAGCGATTCGATGATAAAATTTAGCTGCGCATACAGGCTTGGACTAACAACTTTATTCTGAGCATGATAATTCAACATCGGGGATTAAGAGGCTGAAGGTCAATAAGAATGAGAATATTTGGATTAATACTGATTCTCAGCTTATTGAGTGGCTGTAGCACTGCACCTCAACAAATCACTCCTACTCAGCGGGCCAGAGACAGCCTGACAGATAATTCAAATATCACGCTGAAATCTATGGTGGTTGGAGATTTCCAACTGCAATATGCCGAGGCTGGCGATCTAGGCAAACCAACCATCGTGTTTATCCATGGTACATCTGGAAGTTGGCGTTCACTCGGACGTTTAATGATTTCTCCTCAATTCAATCAACGCACCCGTCTAATTTCGATAGATCGACCTGGTTGGGGAGGATCACCGCTGATGGATAAGGAAACTGAAGGTAGCTTTGCCGCCCAGGTTGCGCTGATCGAGCCCCTACTAAGTAAAGTGAAGGCTGAATCAGGTGGACAGCCGCTGATTCTGGTTGGTCACTCCTACGGTGCGTCCATATCCCCCTATATAGCCTATATGCACCCGGAGCTCGTCGATAGTCTGTTAATGGCAGCTGGAGCGATTGATCCTGAATTAGGAAAACCAAGGTGGTATAACTGGGCCGCACGTGTTTGGCCAATTTCCAGAATGATTAATCCGCGGCTAGTCAAAGCCAATGCGGAAATTTGGGGCGTACATGATGCACTCAAGACCCTCGAGCCTTGGTGGCAAACAGTTTCAATACCGATGACTTATACGCAGGGCGAAGAGGATGAGTTAGTGCATCCACGTAATCTCGATTTTGCCGAAAACTTTCTTCCGAAGACCAATACTAAAGTTGTGAGGATTCTTGATCAGGGTCATCTAGTTCATCGACAACAGCAAGGGCTTATTACCTCATTTGCACTTGAACTGCCTACACAATCAGCGGAAAAGGTAGGGGCAGAGTAAGTAAATTAAATAAATTTGTTTTTTACTTATTTTCGTCTTGATACATGTCCGATCGCTGTAACAGAAATGAATTCTTGCTGCAGACCTGCAGACCAACATGGTCAGCTAAACCCTACCCATGTTTGAGATTGTCTGCTGTCAGTAAACAATATCTCTCCTTACATTTTTGGCTAGTCCCACGATGATTTTTTGCGCGACAGCTTTCTCGGTAATAATTTCAAATTCCATTTTACTTAATTTAACTTAAGTGATTCGGCAGTCAGAAACAACTGGTGCCCAAGGTTATGCAGGTCTGCGCCCAATTTTCTCCAAGTATCCAGAAACTGGATATCAACATCGACCTTTTCACGGCGAGCATGACTGACATGGAAGGAGGTAGCAGCGCCGCCACCGAAGGGACTGCTGAAAGAGACACCGAAGCTATCCATAAAGAGCTGGAAATTATTTCCTCTTTCCCGGCTAACCCCAAAGCTTGAACTAGGGCTACCGGGGTTTTCCGCTTTAAATTGGTCACGTTGGCCTCGGCGAGATCAATCCTTGCTTGTGAAAAACACAGGGTTGGATGATTTTTATCAATAACCTTTTGTAGGGTCCTGACTTCTACAAAACTATTCGCCGGACGTATTTGGAGACCAGTCAGCGTGGAGTATTCGCGCTCCGGATCCACTATTTCAGCTTCGGCAAATAACTCCACTCTTTGTTGTTACAGTAACAAAGTTTCGGCCTGCATGACATTCAGCTGAGGAACTGAGCCGGCAGCAAACAAAATGTTGGTACTTTCCAATAATCGCTCTGCATTCTGGGTTGTCTGTTACTCTAAAGCCAGCACCGTTTCAGCTGCCTCGATTGAGGCGAGATTGGTTCTCACCCTCACTCGGGGATTAGTTCATAATTCCTATCAAAGAACTGTATTTTTGTGTTAACCCCATTTATCCTGTCTTCCTACTCGTCAAAGTGGAGAATTATGAAAATGCGTCTGAATTCAGCTAAATTTAAGATAGGTCCGGTGATAGTGACTGCGGCACTAGCGGTCATGTTTGGTACTGTTAGCACCGTCAATGCTCAGTCTGACTGGGCTCCAAAATTACTCTCTGATGGTCAGCCTGACATAGGGGGCACATGGAATAACGTAGGGGCTACAGCTACTCCGCTTGAGATGCCTGATCAGTTCCAGGGCAAAGAGCCAACCGAGGAAGAGATTGCGGCATTCATTCAAGCCCGGGATAGCGCTAGAAAGGAAGATAACTTGACTGTGACTGGATTCGAGAACAGTCAAGGCGTGGGCGCCTATGGGAATTACTGGTTCGACTGGTTTTGGTCGGATGCTGTGATCGATGCCCCAGCGCTAATAGTGGCTCCTCCAAACGGTCGTAGGCCAGAATTGACCGAAGAGGCTAAAGCCATGGCTGCCTACAACCTTGAACATGAGCACGATTCCGCCGCTTATGTAGAATCTGGCGATCGATGCCTGTCGCGAGGTGTATTTGGGATGATGATGCCGACTGCCTATAACAATGGGAAGTTGATCGTGCAGTCTCCGGGCTATGTGATGATTCATAGTGAGATGATCCACAATGCTCGAATCATTCCAATTGGTGTCGGTTCACACTTGGATGACAAAATCACTCAATGGGAAGGCGACCCACGGGGCCATTGGGAGGGCAATACACTAATTATCGAATCAACCAATTTCAGGCACGTTAGCAACATGCGAGCGCCCGGCACACCCGGCCCAAAGAATGCGCCACAGCATGAGGGTAGGAAGATGGTGGAAACTTTCACAATTGTTGATGAGCATACATTGCAATATTCGCTAACCGTCGACGATCCCAAAACCTACACGGAGCCGTGGACAGTGGCTTTTCCCTATAAGCGAGACGATGACTACACTCAGTACGAGTATGCCTGTCACGAAGGCAACTACGCCATGGAGAGCCGGTTGAGCGGTGCGCGAGTACAGGAAAGAGGGCTATTGGAAACAGGGCGATAACTAATAAGATTAACTTATCGTGGGAATAATTCAGGATACGAATCGCAGTTTTTTAGAAGTTCATTATTTTAAAAGCAAATGCCATCCGCAAACAAAAAGCCCGGTCACTAGACAAGTGACCGGGCTTTTTGTTTTAGCCTTGGTAGCTAGAGTCTAGTGACCACCAGCTTCTGCTGGGGCTGCACCAGGCAATGCCATGGCTGTTAGGGTCGCTCCCGTCTGCAACATAATATATTGATGACCTTCATGTACCCAAGTGCTCATGCCATAGCGGCTTCGAGCAGGCACTTCAATTGAGGCTTCGATGTTGCCCGAGGTTTTATTAATTGCATAAAGCATTGGAGTACCATCGGTAGCCACGTCTGAATAGACCAGCATACTAGGCGTTACTACCATGGGTACCAGGTTGCCGGTACCAGTATTGCCTATATCGATTCCCTGCAACGCCGGATTGTTTTTAACACGGGCTGGAGTCTCACCAGTTGGAATCATCCAGGCGTGTTCACCAGTATTCATGTCGATAGCAGTAATACGGCTATAAGGCGGCTTATATAGTGGAATGTCAGCTGGATGACGAGGCGAACCTGCGCTCGGTCCATTAGCGTATGCTGAATAAGTGGTGCCAGTGGGTTTCTCATACTGTGTGTCAGCTTCTTCACCTGGAATCAGCTGTACCGCACTGCAAGCAGTATGTGAAGAGACATACAGGTAGCCAGAAACAGGGTCTGCTACTGCAGGTGCAGTGATATTCGCACCGCCACCGCCACCTGGGCACATCATCATACCGCGCTTGCCAAGGTCATTGTCACGATGCAGAGGCGGCAGAAACAGAGGACCCATCTGGTAATCTGCCATTGCCGTTATTGCTTGCTGACGCAGCTCTGGTGTGAAATCCACCAGATCGTTGATAGTGACACCCTGCATATCAAAAGCTGCCGGTTTGGTTGGGAAGGGCTGGGTTCTAGACAGTCTTTCTCCAGGTACTAGCGATTCTAATACTTCACGTTCTTCGAAAGGCCACAGTGGCTCGCCTGTTAGTCTATTGAAAGCATAGACGAAGGATTGCTTGGTTACCTGGGCGACAGCTGGAACCAGACCCTGACCTGGCATATTCAAATCCAGTAGTACCGGTGCTGTTGGGTTATCGTAATTCCAGATATCGTGCTTGACTGTCTGATAGTGCCAGGCTCTTTCGCCGGTTCTGACATCAAGTGCAATCAGGCTGGTACTGAACAGGTTGTCACCCGGTCGGAAGCCACCATAGTAGTCGATGGTTGCCCCATTAGTTGGGATATATACCAAGTTGTTTTCTGGGTCCGCAGAAATAGGTGCCCAAGAAGATACATCACCGGTCCATTCCCAGGCATCGTTTTCCCAAGTTTCATGTCCATATTCACCGGGCTGTGGAATGACGTTAAACTTCCACCGTAATGAGCCGTCACGTGCGTCGTAGGCAAGAATATCGCCAGGCACGTTTTCTATACGGGCCTGGTTGTAACCTTGTTCGGCTGAGTTGCCAACGATTATTACATCGTTCACCACAATTGGTGGTGAGGAGGAAGTGATATAGCCTCGCTCGATGGGTAGGCCTTCATACACATCATAAGGATGTCCAAGGTCTGCTAACAGATCGACCACACCGGTATCAGGAAAACCATCAATAGGCACTGGAGAACCGAAGCCCTCAACAGGTGCGCCAGTCTCGGCATCGAGAGCTGTCAGGAAGAAACCCGGAGTAATCATATAGATCACACCGCGGCCATCAAATTCAGCATAGCCAATTCCCTTACCGTAGTCTGAACGCATGGAATATTCCCAGCGGCCGGTATTGGGTAGGCGATAGGACCAAACGGTTTCGCCAGTTTTAGGGTCGATTGCGACAACGTGTCGACGGGAGCCAGCAACGGTATAAAGCATGCCATTGATGTAACTGGGCGTAGATCGCCCACTCACTGCACCCATGCTCGAACCATCCCATTCCCAGACAGGTTCTAACTCGTTAAAATTACTGGTATTGATCTCGTTTGCCGGTGAAAACCGGGTATGGGCGAAATCATTTCCGAGGGTCGTCCATTCAACCGTATCCTGAGCTTGCAGCATTCCAGCACCGAGTAGAACCGGGGCTAAGAGCAAAGCCTTTGTTAAGCGTGTAAATAGCGTTCTCATTGTTTTCCTCACAGAGGTGTTGATAATTATCTTCAGTTTGTTCCTGCGCTTGGCACTTATACCAGAGTTTTGTTCCGAGATATAAATCTAATTCTCATAAAAAAATAATAAAAACAACCAGTTATAGCCTGAGGCATCTGGCTGTAGTAAGTGCGGCGTAATTAAGAGGCTACCGGAAGGGTGAAGCTTTGTCCATCGACAATTGGGCCATAGAACCAATGCTGTGGATGTACATATTTAACCACCCAAGAAACGACTTTTACTGGGTTGTGCTTACTATGTTGAATCGAATGGGGCTGGATTCTGGGACCAATTACATAGCTTGTAATGGAACCCATCCCATCAGGCACATCCAATTGAGCTAGGGTAAGAATTCCCGCATCCAAAGCAATGCTGTTGTTACCACTATTGAATCCGCTAGCCGATGCACTTTCCAACTGAAATTGGGTGATGTCCTCAACGCTTGCCAACACCATCGCTAGGTCAAAAGTTCCCAGCGCGCTCGCTTCTGCCCCCGGAATATACAGATCTTGCTCTTCCATACTATAGGAAGTGCCTATGCCTGATCCCTCCCTGCGCTGCGATGGATCCAATGTACCCAATATTATCACCCGTTATGGCGATACTGTTCGCATAGCGCATCCTAAACCCACCTTCCATGGTTACAGCGAGATATTTGTTAGCAATGTCAGTCGCGAACCTACTTTGGTTGAGTAATCAAAAATGAATAATGAGATACGCCATTTGTTGCTAAGACAATTCGAGCAACCTATGTTCTCGGAGTTCTGCATAGCTACAGTAGCGATACATTGTGAATTAGCTGGGCTTAATGGCTTGCAGCTCGTTAAGTTTAGTGGAAAAATGCATAATCCAGATGGAAATCCTTATGCAAAGCACTAAAAAGCCACAGGGCTTCACGCTGATTCAACCGATAATTTTAGTGGCCATCATTGGCATTCTGGCGTCTGCAGCGCTGCCGTCGTACGAAAAATATTCAAATAGAGCTGCTTTTTCTGAAGTTATTCTCGCCACAAGTATCTACAAAACCGCCATCATAGTTGCAGCCGAAGTTGGGCGATTTAGCACACTGGATGATATTCAAGAAGGAACAAGTGGCATCCCTGACTCACAGAAGGCAAGTGCAACCGCTCTTGGAGTCCATGTGCACAAAGGGGTGATAAAAGCCGAATGTAGAAAGGACGGATCTGTCCTTGAAAGTGTTAAGTTCGAAATGACAGCGCAAAGCGTTACTACGCCTATTCAAATAGGTGACAGGCGGCAGTTGCGTGGATAAAGTATTCTATTGGATTGTGCGGGTAATGAAAATGAGATTGATATTAGTTCTTGGTTCACTATTTCTTATTAGCGTTCTTTCGGCTGGTCAGGCCGTTGGCCAGGGCTTGTCCTTAGAAGAAATCACGGCCCTGGCAGAAGGGGGTGCTGTCAACGCGCAATACAATCTTGGCATTATGTATGCCAGCGGCGAAGGTGTAGCTGAAAATGCTGATGAAGCAATAAAGTGGTTTCAGCTCGCAGCTGAACAGGGAGATATTTCCGCCCAGTACAATCTTGGGATCATATACGCTACCGGTCGGGGTGTAATCGAGAATGAAATCGAGGCAGCCAAGTGGTTTCGATTGGCTGCGAACCAGGGTGACGCCAACGCGCAATTCAATCTTGGGTTTATGTCCATCACTGGCAGAGGTGTTGAGAAAAGCGAGGTTGAATCCGCTCGGTGGTACGAATTAGCCGCCGAACAGAGTCATGCTGGCGCCCAATTCAATCTCGGATATATGTACTCTAATGGTAACGGTGTTACTGAGAGTGCTAGCGAAGCATTCAAGTGGTATCGGTTATCGGCCGGACAGGGATATGCCGATGCTCAATTTAATCTTTCCGTGCAATATACGAATGGTGTTGGTGTTGACAGGGACCTGGTGCTGGCTTATGTCTGGGAGTTAGCAGCTGCTTCCCAAGGGCATGAAACCGCAAGTGCCAATAGAGATGTTTCCGCAAGCATGCTCGAGCCTGATCAACTAGCTAGAGGGCAAGAGATTGCGGGTCGCTGTATAGCCTCCGCTTACCAGGACTGTGATTGATTTAAAATGCCGCCGTTTTTAGAGCGATTTGGTAGAAGTAATTCATGTAAATCGCATTGACTATACCAAAGATAGTAATTACCCTTTCGGCATAGTTTCGTAGCCGATCACAATTAGGTAATTGGAGGAAGGAATGAGCATTCGCCGATGGATAGCAGCTGTCGCAACGGTAGGGCTAGTACTAATGATTGCGCCTGTAATAGCGCACCACGCGAGCGCACCTTTTTACGATTCTGCCAAGCGAGTCGAACTCCAGGGCGCCGTAACACGGTTTGTCTTTAGAAATCCACACGCGTTTCTGTATCTCGATGTTAACGATGAAGGCGGAGCAACGTCAGAGTGGCAAGTCGAGCTTGGCGCCCCCGTGGGTCTGCGACGCACAGGCTGGACTCCTGACACGCTTCCCATCGGCATGGTGGTGAAGGTTTCTGGTCAGCCATCACGCGCGGAAGGTTCACAAGGCGTTTGTTGCGTTCGTATGACACGAGCCGACGACAGCCCTATTCTTGAAGGTGGTCGGGTCGAAGAACGTCAGCCAACCCGTTAAGTTCCTGAAACTAGTGACTCCATCTCGATATTTGTTGAATATTCAGTATCGTGGATAGGAGGATTTATGAAACCCGATTTGCCAGCAGGAGGATTTATGAAACCCATATTAAAAGCACTAGGATTCATAAAGGGAACTGCTGCATATGCAGTGTCACTATCGTTGGTAGTGGGATATCCGATTACGCAGCTAAGTGCTCAAACTGCCGACATTGCCCTCCCGGACCTTTCTGGCACCTGGGATGGTGGACGTCGAGCGCGACCGGTTAACGGAACGAATATTCCTTGGGGTGAAGACAACTTTCCCGTGCTGAATGAGCGAGCTCTCGCCTATCAGCAGGTTTGGGAGGAAATCATCGCCCCCAAGTACGATTGCCAACCAGCTTCCTCGCCAGCGATTCAATATGATCCATACCACATGGAAGTCACCCAGTGGCCGGATCGCGTGCTATTTAGATATGAGAAAGATGACCAACTGCGCACCGTGTGGCTTGACGGGCGAGACCCTACCGCAGTTGATTTTAGCGTGCAGGGATTCTCAGTGGGCAGATACGAGGACGGCGTGTTACTGGTTACAACGACACACTTCGTTTTCGACGTTGCAGGCTTTGACGATTACAACGGTATACCGTCATCGTCACAAAAAATTGTCACAGAGCGCTATTGGATGGAAGGCGAAGATCTGCAGATAACGTTGACGGTCGAAGATCCCATGTTTCTGCGCGAACCAACCTCGTATACCACCAGGTGGATACCAGCTCGCGCAGGCTATAAGCTGGCGCCATACGACTGTGACCCCGAAGCAGCAAGAGCCTCAGTGCGTTTCTTTCCTTCAAAATATAAGTGAATTAATTTTCACCCCAATTTTCTTCGAATGGCAGTAACTAGCAAGCGATGTGCTGTCAAATTCTTCTGCATCAGCAATCAAAGTGCAGCACTGACCGAGTGAGGGAAACCCGAAGGGGTGCAAGCTGCGGAGGCAGGAGTGTTTGGCAGCGCGGCTTGCCTTCACAGAACCAATTTTGACTAGCCGAACTACTGTGTTTTTACTCCGACCCCGATTTACCCAGTACCAACGTAAGGTATCAAGCGCCCGCATAACAGCACACCGAACCACAGCGTTAACGACGTGTAAGCAACAAACTTTGCATCCGAAGGCGACTTGGCATTCTGTTCCGAATTCTGTATAACCGGATTAATTTTCCAGTAGTAAAGCGCCGCATTCAACCCTGCCAAAACGACCAACATCATCTTGATCTGAAAACCGATATTCACTGAGTAACGCAAAGGGTCACCATAGAAAAACAGAACGCCAGTTATCAGGTTGATCCCAAAGCCGATGAACAGCAAGGGCAAGAGTTTGTGTGTTGCTGCAGGGTCCAGCACTCTGATGTGGCCCGCCATGCGCAAATCGATAACAATCAACCCACCCAGCAAGAGTGAAAGGCCCATGAAGTGAATTATCTCTAGGATTGGCCACAGCCAGTAAGTGGCCTGAATCCATTGATTCAGTGGGCCGTCGACTATGTATAGTGCAAATGATTCCATTATGAATACTCTTGATCAGGTGTAAGCAACTAAACGACCGGCGATAATAGCGGCTACCCAACAGGACAAGGAGGCCAGCGCGATCAGTTTTGTTGATTTCCCGATAATCACATCACCACTGGCGCCTGCTAGTTCATCACTTAATCGAGACTGAATCATCTGTGCCAAAATCATGCCGGCAATAACGAAACCAATTTTTACAAGAAATGAGGTGTTGTTGACGAATGTCGCCGCTTGGGACGTGAATAGTAAAATCCCGGAAATTGCATTGATGATGAAGCCAATTCGGGCTAATTTAGTCAGAGATAAAAACGCCGCTGGTTGAAGCCCGCGAAACAACCCAAGTAGTCGCATATCGCGTACCGAAAAAATACCCACAACCACCGCGAGCCCTACGGCATGAAGGCTCAATAGAAACGGATACCCCCATAAGGACACACTAACCCAGATAGCTACCGGGGTATTTTCAATCCAAGCGAACACTCGTTACTCCCTCTTAACGCCTGCTTACATGCTATGTCAGTTACAGAGCTGACTGATTTATTTGTAATTGTCCCATGAAATCAGTGTTGATGGATGGATTTTTAGGAATGATAAATCGAGTAAGGTGGAGAGCGGGAATAATAAATCCGTTTCTAACAAGAGTTAAATATCTAGTGTCACAAGATAAACAAATTCCAGAGAAGTGTTTCTGCACCGAAACTAAATCTATTATTTGGGCAAAGCAAACGCGATTAATTCGTCATCGCTGTCCCTGCCGCCACCGGCAACCACAATGTATTGAAGGCCTTCATGCAGGTAACTCATGGGTGGCCCGTGTAGACGTTGATCCACCATGACTTGCGCGACTAACTCACCTGTCATCTTGTCGTGAGCGACCAGAATAGAGCCCTGTGCTTCGGGATCAATCTCATCTTTCTGCGCCAGATAGGCAACCAACAGTGTCTTGGTGATCAGCAGACCACCCTCGTGTGAAACATCGGTAAACATACTTCCCAGTGGTGGCAGATTCAGATGTGCCAACAGCGGATGATTGGCTGGCCCTTTACCAAAAGGTACTTGCCATACATGTTCGCCGGTGTTCAGGTCGATTGCTGTAATGCGACGATAAGGTGGTTTAATTAGGGGTAATCCCATGGGGCCAATGGTCCGCTGCACCTGAATGACATAGGGCCAGTCTGACGTGCCTTCTGGTGGTTCCACAAGCGACATAGCGTAGGGTCGAGTTTGGGATGGGATATAGAGAATATTAGTTTCTGGATCTATATTAGCGCCGGGAAAGCTGGCGCCACCGCCGGCCCCGGGCAGGTAGATAGTCGCGCTTTTGCCGTTGGTTCCCTGCACAATCGGTGGGGTGAAGATTGGACCAAACACAAATTCCCTAGCCAGCTCTTTCGCTGCTGCAGCAATCTCTGGAGTGAAATCAATTAGATCATCTTCAGTCATACCCTGACGCTCGAATGGCAATGGCCAGGCAGGGTGCGGCTGGGTAGGATGCGTGCGCTCGCCGGGGACAGTGCTCTGAGGTACAGGTAGCTCTTCGATGGGCCAAACCGGCTCGCCTGTTATGCGATCAAAAACATAGGTAAAACCGGTTTTGGAAACCTGTGCCACGGCCTTGATCGGGTTGCCATCAACCACGATATCCACTAGGTTGGGTGCCGAGGCAATATCGTAATCCCATAGCCCGTGGTGCACGGTTTGAAAGTGCCAGGCGCGCTCGCCGGTTTCAGCATTCAGCGCCACAAGGCTTTCGGCGTAAACATTCTCACCTAGCCGCTTGCCACCCCAGTAGTCATTGGTTGGGGTAGACACCGGTAAATAGACTAGGCCTGCTTCGTCGTCGGCGGACATGAATGTCCACACATTGGTGTTGCCCGCGGTGCGCCAGGAATCACCCTCCCAGGTCTCGTTAAATGCTTCTCCTGCCTGGGGAATGGTGTTAAAACGCCATTTGAATTCGCCAGTGTAGGCATCGTAGGCACGCACGTGGCCCGGGGGGCTTCGATTTAACATGGTGTAGTCGTATATCTTGGAGCCAACAATAACCGATGATCCCACGGCGATCGGTGGCGCGCCGTGGGTGATGTTGTTCATTTCAAACTCGAGCTTACCCAGATCGTTTTTAAGGTCGACGAAACCATTGTCGCCAAAATCTGGATCGGGTTGTCCGTTATCGATATCGATTGAAACCAGCTGCTTGCCCAGCGTCGCCACGAAGATGCGTTCGATTTCCCCATCGGTCCAGTATTCAATACCGCGGGTTTGTGCTGGTGAAAACAGCGGCGGTCCCAACAAATAACTCTCGGGATCGAACACCCATAACTCTTCTCCAGTAGCGGGGTTGAGCGCTACCACCTGACCATGATTGGTATTGGTGTACATGATGTCATCGATCACAAGGGGAACGGCGCGGTAGTCACCAGTAAAATAGGAGAGCTCTTCGGGAATACGCAAGTCGGCAGACTGATAACGCCAGGCTATTTCCAGGTTAGCAAAGTTACTTGCATTTATTTGCTCCAGGGCTGCGTATTTGTTTGCTGCGTGATTACCGCCATGGTGATGCCATTGGCCAACAACAGCACTTGAATCGGCTTCATTATTTCCCGGACCACAACTTGTTAACATCGCTGGCAGTAAGCAGACTAAAATTAGGTTTCTCATTTTTTTCTTCTTTTCGTGTTGTTATAGGCATAGGGTGTAGAATCAGGGCAAAGTAAGCGCGATTTAAGCTGACTTGAATTATCTTTGTGAGAATATTATGAAATTGCTTAAAAGAACAATAGTCATTGCACTATGTTTGTTGCTTATACCGGTGACTGCGATTGCCACCGCCGCAGCAAAGCAGCGCTTTGCAGATGGTCCCAACCGCGTTTTTTCCGGCGGCCCCCTGGAATCCGGTGAGTTGCACATAGGTGCAGATCCAGATTGGCGTTTCGTTAGTGATATAACAACCATTGAATTGCAACTACTGGACCCTGTCAGGTCACGGCGCATTTGGATTGCGGAAGCTGCCGGTAAAATCTACGTCTGGTCAGGCTATATGGGTACGATTGTCGGGCGAGTGTGGAAACGCTGGCCGATTCAAGCCGAACGGGATGGGCGTGCGGTGATCCGCATTAATGGTGTACGTTACGAACGCCAGTTGGCGCGCATCCAGTCAGGTGATGTATTGGATGGTATAAGTGCGGCAATTAAAAGTAAGTACCCTTCTCAAACGACCAGAGCAGCCATCGAAGCCGGCGAGTTCTGGGTATTCGAAGCGGCACCGCGGAATTAGCTGAAAAGCAAGGAATCAATATGAAATTTTTTTACGGGCTTATTGCCATTGCGGTGGTTATTACGGTGATAGCAGTTCTATTCGTTCCCGGTGTGGATAATCATGTAGAACAAACATTTCAGCAATATTTGGGGCGGGCAGCACGTTAGTTTGCCATAGGTTGAAGAGCAATGGTGAAGGCGCGTTGCGTTGCGCTGTTCTTCACGTGAACATATCGAACGGTTCGAAATTGCCGTTTAGCAATTCGGCGCTATTTTCGTGTCCGAGCCACTCTTTGACCAGGGTTTGATAGACCCGGCGGAAATCGGTTGTGTACGGTAAGTTGTCGCCTTCTGCTAGATTCGTCAGGCTGGGTAATTCACCATAATGGCCGCCTTTTACTTCGTTGCCAACGACGAACATGACGTTGGCGGCACCGTGGTCGGTTCCCAGGCTGACATTCTCGGGAACTCGCCGACCGAACTCCGAAAAGATCATCAAGGCGACATCATCGGCCCGTCCGATGCGTTCCAGATCTTGTATAAACGCAGAAACAGCGTCGGCTGTATAAGTGAGTAATCTTCGGTGCAAGTTGTTCTGGAACACATGGGTATCAAAGGCGTTATTCCGATACGCCACGTAGTAGAGACTGGTTGGCATACCAGCGTCTATAAGTGCCACTACTTTGGGCAGGTCCAGGCCATTGACACCATAGTCCACCGGTGAGTTGTATCTCGACCAAGCGTTGCGCACCAGCGCTGAAGCATCATTGGCACTGCGGGCTATATCGAGCAGAAAATTTCGGGCTGGATTGTCTGCCTGACCGATATTGGGCACGGCGGATAGCGCATCCTTTTCCTCATAAAACGATTCACGCATAAATCTGGCAGGGGCATCGAACACCACCGGTACATGCCGTTCACTGCGCACTGCCAGCGATTGACGGGCAGCAATATTTACTAAAAAATTGGCAGGTGCCGCTGGTGCTATTGAATCCGCGAGCCGTCCAACCCAGCCGTATTCTTCACCGCTGTTGGGAGCAGCAGTATGCCAGTAGGCCATGGACGTAAAGTGTGAGTAAGACGGATTATCGTAACCGCAGCCGTGAACGATGGCCATCTTGCCATCCTTATAAAGCCGTTCAAATCCTGCCATTCCCGGGTTGAGTCCAAAGTGATCATCAAGTATCCGCAAATCACTCCGGTGCAGACCGATGTTGGGTCGGTTACGGTAATAGGCATCATCTCCGTAGGGCACCACCGTGTTGAGTCCGTCGTTGCCGCCAGACAGTTCCAACACCACCAGAATTTTACCGTTGGCTGCGGCCTCAGACGCTGCTGCTGCAGGACCAAATAGCGAGGGAACCATAATGGAGCCAAGAGCGCCAACACCGGCGCCCATTCCAAGCCCAGTCATAGAATTTCGCAGCAGGTCGCGGCGGTTCAGTTTGTTTGGAAACAGCGCTTGTTTTTTCATAAGGCTTGTTCTCGCTAATTTGCTTTGCCAGGTTAACCCAATTGGAACTCTGGCTGACTCATGATTAGATGAAGCACCAGCCTCAGAGAATCTTCCATGTAAGACTGTGCGGATACAATATCCGATGTGCCAAGATCCCTATCGAGGAATTCAACCATTATCCGGCGTGAATCGGTTCCCGGTTTGACTCGCATGAAACGGGCAATGAAATAGTCGACGACCTCGCTTGTGCTCTCCAGCCCCTGCTCCAATATCATCGCGCTCAGGTTAATCTGCGCGGTGTGGCGCGGTATAGGTTTTACCCGCTCGATGGCCATCTGCCATCCACGGAAGCTGCCGTACCGGGTATTAAAGTCTTCGTCACGGTCGGCAAGCATGTTGGACTCGGCCATGATAAGGCCGTCACCTAATGCGGAAGGCTGGGTCGCCGAAGTGATGTCAAGCCCCCTGCGGATTCGGTCAGCAACGCTGCGAATTTCCGAGCTGCCGTTACGCCGATCGGGAGGAATAAAATTGATATCTGGGAACAGTACATCCCGGGCAAAATTGCCTCGCGCGAGCAACAAACCGGGTGTCATCCAGCTGCGACCACCGGCCCATCCTGCAACTGTTGGAGGGCGGAATAGGGATTGACTCAGCGCACCAGTGGCTCGGTTGAAATCGGGTACTCCAGGTACGGTTTCGATTCCAAGTTTTCGATATGTGGTGACTGCCAGCTGCACGGGGCTCTTGATCTGACTGCCGACAGATGCATCGCTGTAGAAATCCTTGGACAAAAAGATTGTTTCAAGCAATGTAGCCACTTCGTAATTTGCATCCCGCAAAATATTACCCAGTTTAGCTCCAAGCTCTGCACTGACCTCCTGGCGTACGAAGAATCGGTAGATTTTGCTTGCAATGTATTCGGCAGTCACCGGTTGTTCCATAATGAGATCGATGATTTCGATACCATCGAAGTTCCCAGTTTGGCCGAGAAATATTTTTGGATCGCTGTCATGCAGATCAGCATTGATAACAAACTCAAGATCGACGTAGTTCCAACCAGTGAATGCGCGAGCGGCTTCACGGATATCCGTCTCGGTATAGTTGCCTACACCCATGGTGAATAATTCCATGATTTCGCGTGCGAAATTTTCGTTGGGTGCGCCCTTTACATTCACTCCTGCGTCGAGGAAAGACAGCATTGCTGGATCCTGCGCCACAGCCACCATAAGATCGCGGAAGCTGCCGGTCCCCATTGCGTGAAACAGTTCCAGCTCATTAAGTAGTTTGCGGTAATCACGAACTTTGCTTTCGTTAATTGCGTAGTGACCATGCCAGAACAAAGCCATCTTTTCCTGCAGCGGGCTGTTGGACGCCACCATCCGGTTTGCCCACCAATAGGCAACACGGTTGGTTTCGAGCACGCTGGCACGCAGCCAATAAAAGAACTTGTTGACCACTGGTTGTAGCCGGCGGTTGCCATTGGGTTTGACCTTTACTCCCAATGCCTCGCCAGTTGCTTTTGCCAGATCAGTGGTTGCTGGTCGGCTGGGAGGAAACGGTTCTAGGCCAGAATCATGGATACCGGAATGGTCAAATGGAAGCAGATGCGAGTTATCCACGTCGTTAAAATAAACTAGGCTGCTGACTGCCGCCGTTGGTGTTATGGCAGCGAGGGCCTCTATTTGTTTGGGTGTGCCCCCAAAACCGGCACGTTCGAGCAGGTGAGCGGCTGTTTCGTAGTTCCAGTCAGCCGCTGATACCGGTGTGAGGTTGTCTCGCCATGCGATTGACCCAGCTTGCTGGGCAATACCCATAGAGGGAGCCAGAATCGCTGTAATCCCAGCCATACTGAGGGTAATAATCCAATTCAGTCTTCGAAGCATTGGAGAAGTCCTGTAGATATCACATGAGTATATACTTTATTCTATTTACAGAGCTAAGTGAAATTCCGATCGATGTGAGCAACGGCCATCAAGCAAAAGTGAATTGTCTAAGTAAACTAGGTATCTTTACTTTTCAACCCTGGGAGTCTGACAAGATGATTGATTCAAAGTTTTTCCCCGCCCTTTGCACTTTTCTAACTTGCATGCTGCTCAGCACAGTGGCTGTGGCACAGACTAATCCTTACCAGCAAGTGGATGCCCCTTCCCCACCACCCCATTTGAACGATGGGAGGTGGGGGGAGATGATCCAAGTGCGTGTGGGCCCTGATGGAAACGTATATGTATACCATCGATGTTTCAAAGTCGTGTTGGGCGATCCCAATGTAGCCCCCGGCCACTCGGATGGATTAAGTGCAAACTGCTTGGGAAGGTGGTCAGGGTACCCACCCATTCTTAAATTTAATTCATTCGGTGAATTTCTCGATGGGTTCGGTACTGGATTGGTTGGCAGACCCCATGGGTTTTCGGTCGATCATGAGGGAAACATGTGGCTGACCGATGTAGCGCTGATTGAAAATAAAATGGGTGCAGTGGTACTGAAGCTGAGTCCGGAAGGTGAGCTACTGTTAACTCTCGGTATTCCTGGCGTGGTTGGTGAGGGGCGTGATAGGTTTAATCGCCCGGCTAGTGTTGCTGTAGCGCAGAATGGAAATATTTTTGTGGCAGATGGCGAGGGGCCTAACAACCGAATAGTGAAGTTCGCACCAGATGGGAGTTATATCAGTGAATGGGGAACAACTGGATCAGGACCAGGGCAATTCAACACGCCACATGACCTGGCCATAGACTCTCGCGGGCGCTTGTTTGTCGGAGACCGGGGCAATAATCGCGTGCAGATATTTGAATCGGACGGAACATACGTCGAACAGTGGCATCAATTTGGCCGGCCCAGTGGTATTTATATCAATCGAGTGACGGACACACTCTATGTGACTGATTCAACGTCAAATTCAAGAACTAATCCGGGCGTGCAGCGCGGTATTTATGTGGGGAGTGCTAGTACTGGAGTGGTCCACTATTTTATTCCGGACCCTGACTTGGAATTAACAGAACAAACTCGAATCTCCGGTGCTTCGGGGATTACTTCCAGTCCGGATGATTCTGTAATCTATGCAGCAGATGTTGCGCCCTGGCAGTTACGCAAGTATGTGAAACAGTAACTTCGTGTGGGCCTGAAATGACTTGAGCAGAACCGGCCTCCATTTGCACACGACAAGAATGTAATGTGCCTATGGAGGCCCGATTGCTTCTCTCTATTTGCTATCTGTTCACTTGGTGACAAGCTTCTGGACGCGCCAGTTGATCAGTTCGGCTACCCAGATTTCATCCTCTGATGGGCAGGCTATGCCATGAATCCAGCCGAATTCACCAAGATTACGGCCGGGCTGGCCATAGACGCCGAGTACTTCACCTTGCAGCGATACCTTGTAAATACGGCTCGGATATAAGTCGCCAATAAAGAGAACAGGGTTAGGTCCCGGAGTCATGCAGAGGGCATCGGGTGCTCCGGGTGATTGGGAACCTGTGAGCCCGTTAGGGTTTTCTCTACCATAAACTATCTTGCCTCGGCTTGTATCTACTGGGACGTCGACAGTGAATTCCCTTATGTAGGTGCCATCGGGCTCAAACACTTGCACTCGGCGATTGCCGCGATCGGCAACGTAAATTTCGTCAGCGGGTGACACCGCGATGCCATGGGGCGTATCGAACTCGCCAGGGCCGTTGCCAAGTGATCCCCAGCTTGCTACCCATTCTCCCCTTGCGTTGACCTTACCAACTCGCGAGTTAATGTAGCCGTCGCTGAAGTATGAGTTGCCTTGTGAATCCCAGGCTACGTCTGTTGGCTGATTAAAAACGTTGTCCCGATGCACTGGAATCGGCCAGCGTGGGTTGTTTTCCTCAGGAATATCCACGTCAACTCCCATGCGGGCAAATCTTCTAGCCATCACGGTCTCGTAGTCAGGTGGCACTTGAATGTGCGATGCCTCACCTTTGCGGCCAAAGACCCAGTCTACGTGGCCCTCGGGAGTGAACCTTAGGATCATATTCGAGCCCTTGTCCACCACCCAGATATTATCCTGGGGATCGATGCGAACGGCATGGGCGTAGGACCAGGCATTCAAATTCTTGCCGATCTCACGGACGAAATTACCCGTCGGATCAAATTCGAGCAGCTGGGAGGCAGAAGCCATGTAGGCGGGTCCGACCGAGTTGCCCCGTGAGAACACGAAGACATGCCCGTGTGAGTTAACCGCCACGCCAGCAATCTCACCGAAGTGTATATCGTTTGGTAGTTTCAACGGATTGGGCACTGATTCGAAAGGCAGCTCAGGAACGGTTTGGGCGAACGCTGGATGTATTGTAAGGCCGAGCAATACGGCTGCGAGCAGGATTGTTTTCATAAATCACCTATTTTTTGGGATTTGCTTGTGATGCCCGAATCGCGGACTAAGTGCCAGAACCTAGCAATCATGCATTTCATAGTCAATATTCACGATACGGCGGCAGGTTAGAAAAAGGGACATTGACTGCACAATAAGGTGTAATAAGGAATCAGCATTAGGGTTTACAGAGAGAGCGCTATGGTTTTTTCAAATACGTATATGGATTTAGGGGAGCGCTTTTATGTAAAATCCCAACCGACTCCAGTTCTAGAGCCTCAACTGCTGTTGTGGAATTCCAAACTGGCCGAGCAGCTTCAGATATCTGATGGGCTGCAGAAGGACCCAGAAGCCTTGGCCCAAGTCTTTTCCGGCAATCGCATCTTACCGGGGTCAGATCCAATCGCTATGGCCTATGCTGGACACCAGTTTGGCAGTTTCAATCCACAACTGGGAGATGGCAGGGCACACCTGCTGGGGGAAGTAATCGGCCAAGATGGCAAAAGCTGGGATTTGCAACTCAAAGGTGCGGGACGAACTTCTTTTTCTAGAGGCGGCGATGGACGTTGTGCCATTGGCCCTGCAGTTCGAGAATTTATTATGAGCGAGGCTATGAGTGCATTAAATGTTCCTACCACGCGATGCCTGGCCGTTGTTGTTACAGGAGAACCAGTCTACCGTGACAGGCCGGTTGCTGGAGCGGTGGTAACACGAGTCGCATCGAGCCACTTGCGAGTTGGCACTTTTCAATATTTCGCAGCTCAAGGCGATCAAGAAGCCTTAAGAACCCTTGCTGATTATGCCATTGAACAGCATTTCCCAGAATTCGAGGAAGAAGAAAGTCGTGCTGTTTTCTTGCTGGACAAGGTCATTGAAAAACAGATTCAATTGGTAAGCCACTGGATGAGAGCCGGTTTTATTCATGGCGTCATGAACACAGATAATACCGCTATTTCCGGCGAGACCATTGATTTTGGTCCCTGTGCAATGATGGGGGTTTATGACCCCAAAACTGTTTATAGCTCGATTGATCGTAATGCACGCTATGCCTTTGGCAATCAACCACAAATAATTCATTGGAATATGGCCAGGTTCGCCGACTGCTTATTGGTTATGGTCGGTAATGATGATGCCCAAACAATTGAACAACTAGAATCAATGATTAATGGGTTTCCCGATCGGTTTGCCAGTGAGTACAGCAAAATGATGGGAAACAAATTTGGTTTATTGTCGGTTCAAGAAGAGGATGAAAAACTTTTAAACTCGCTTCTGGAGCAATTCAATTTGCGGGAAATGGACTATACGATTAGCTTTGACTTGCTAACAAAATCTTTACAGTTTCCTGCTGTCGCCTCGCAACTGGAAACCGACCTTGGTCAGTATTTTGATACCTGGCGAGAAAGAATAAATGCACAGGGTGACTCAATCAAAGAAGTCCAAAAGTTAATGAGACAAAATAACCCTGTTGTCATCCCCAGAAACCATCATATTGAGGTGGTGATTAAAGAATGTGAGGAAATGGGTACGGCAACAGCCGCAGAGAAATTTCTAAAAGTGCTTCGTAGCCCATATCAAGAAACGTCACAAACATTTCAGTATCAGGATGCGCCTGATGACGCAGATCAGCACTATCAAACTTTTTGCGGAACTTGAAAGCTGTCACGGCAGCCCATAACAAAAATAGAAGTGGGTTATATTCTACTTATGCTCACCGCCGTATTACGCCTTTCAGATAGATAAAAAGCGTAGAGCTCCTGTTTTTATATTAGGTTTAAGTAGCGTGATTAATTCGCTGGTAAGGCAAACACAAACAGCGTGTGACCTACATTGCCGACACCTGTATTCACGCTGAGGCCTAATTGGCCTGCGTGTTGTGCCGACGCCTGAGTCCCGCTTGGCGCAATTACTGCAACATATTGTCTGCCATTCACCCCATAAGATATCGGTGCCATGTCGCTGGCGCCATTTAATATGGTTTGCCACAGAGTTTCCCCAGTCCACTGATCTATAGCATAGAAGCGGCGATTAGTGTCAGCTGCAAATAGCAAACCGCCGCCGGTTGTCAGCATGCCATACAGTGGTGTTTCACGCTCTAACCGCCAGAGAGTCTTGCCAGTGGTGACGTCTATTGCCTCTGGTTGACCGAGCTGTGCAGCCGGGCTTGGCACAGTGGCCATGTAGGAAGTGTTATAGCCGGTTTCCAAAGTTGGATCGAGGGACCTTACTCGCATTACCGAGCAGGGCCCATTAAAGGCTGGCAGATAATAGGCATTAGTTAACGGACTGTAAGCACCCTGCGGAATCTGACGATTCTCTCGGCAAATAGTCGTCTCACGGCTATCATCAGCCACCATGATTGCGTCGGGATTGGTGGTGTAAGCGCCAGTTGTCCCATCATACCCTGATAATACGTTCTGGTAGGCGGTTGGTCTTGCATAGAGAAATTCGCCGTTAGTTCGGTCATACACATAAAAGATTGCGTCTTTAGAGAAGGAACCGATTACCAATTCCCTTGTTTCATCACTGGAAATATTGGGGTTAACTCCGAGGGAATTGGGCGGGTCCGGGTCTAAAGTAGAATTAACAAGAATTCGGTCATATACGGAATCGTCGTTCCACATATCAGAATGGTGCTGCGCCCACCAGACCAGTTCGCCGGTGCGATGGTCAAGTGCAACAGTCGAGCCTTGATATAATCGATCGGGCCACTCGCCGTTGGTGCCAGCAAGTTCTGGCTGTTGCGGTGCGCTGGAGCCAATGCCGAAGATAAAAAGCCCACGCTCACTGTCTACCGCCGGAGTCATCCAGGGTGACATATTGCGGCGTTGTTCCAGTGGATAAACCTGGGGGTCATCACCCCAGGTTCGGTGCATGGGGTTATCCGGCGTAGGGCTGGTAAACCAGCGCCATAGTAGTGAGCCGTCTGCCTCATCATAGGCCGACAGGTGGCAGGGATCAGCCGATGTCCATGCGGTGCAGTTATAAGGCACTACAATAGATCCGCCGAAGGCAACTGGCGCACCGCTGGGTTGTTGACCTGCGCGATAATCAGTCATTGCCGTTTCCCACAACAGGTTGCCATTGCGCGGATTGAGGGCAAATAGCATGCCGTCGGTGGAATGGGAAATAAGTTTATCCTGGTAGATGAAGACACCTCGACCCCGATGTACGGTAAGACGCGTATCCCCTGCTAGGATCGCAGCGGCAATAGGACGCGAATATTGCCAGATCAGGTCACCGGTGGCCGCATCGTGCGCGGAATACTTCTCGTCAGAGTGGCGTATGTACATAACACCGTCATAGACCGTTGGTTCCACCTGCATACCATTCGAGCCGATGGCGGCCGGGGAAAAAGCCCACGACCAAGCCAACTGGAGTTCGCTCACATTGTTCTGGTCAATCTGATTCAGCGGGCTGTAACCCCAGTTGTTGTAGCCACCGCGCCACATCAGCCAATCTTCTGGGTTTGGTTGATTTAACATGTCCTGGGTAAGCGGGCGAAAGGGTGGTTGGGCATTTGCTGGGGAAAGGGGAAGTAGCAATAAACCCAGAATGACCCTAATTAAGATTTTCCGCACAACGACACCCCCTTCAATTACCTGATTTCACTGTATAGGACCCATGCTATAGCTTTTAGCCAGAAATCGCCATTACTCGAAAAAGGTAAATTTTAGGCGATTAAACATAAAATGAAAAGTAGATAAATGGCGAGCTTGTTGTAACTTTTTAAGATCTAAGGCATCTTACGAAAAGACCTAATTAATCAATTTGCAGAAGCCAACTATGCCCCAAAAAAGCAGCAATAATAGCCGTCGCCAATTCTTGAGCAATGTTAGCAGATACGCCATGTTAGCCGCTGCTTCTGGTGTTGCTCCGCTGCCGTTAAATCAACTTACCGCGCAATCAACTTCGCTACGTATCCGTGATGTTAAGGCTTACCCTATTTACATCAACAGCCGCTCAGAGGGTCTGCTAGACGCACCAAGTTTTGACGGTGACGAGGATCCGCGACGCTGGCGTTTTGGTGGTCCTTTCGAACAACTGCCCTCAGCGATTATCGCTGTCATTAAAACCGATCAGGGTATAACCGGTTTTGGGATGGGTGCGGGAGGCGGTGCAGCGGTTGAGATTATAGACAAACATCTCAAGCATTTGTTAATGGACGCTGACCCACTGAAAGTGGAACAGCTGTGGGATCAAATGTATACCTCAGGGGTTTTATATGGCCGTCGCGGATTATTCCCCATGGCCCTTAGTGCGGTGGATAATGCGTTGTGGGATATCGTTGGTAAGTTTGCCGGACAGCCGGTGCATGAATTACTGGGAACAGCGGGACGAAATAGTATCCCCATCTATCAAACCAATGGCGATTTTGCGCAGGCGAAGGCGGCGGGGGTACGTAACTTTAAACGCACTACCAATGCTGGGCCGCGCACGCCGCAAAGTGCATTAGATAGCTTCATAGATTCAGTATTGGAAGACAGAGAGATGTTGGGGTCGGATGTGCGCTTGATGACTGACTGTGTTTCGCGGGATGGCACTGTTGACTGGGCTGTCAATTTTGCTGAACGCCTGCGTCCTGCCAATCTCTACTTTATGGAAGAAATGCTCTCACCCGATGACGTTTTTGGTTATGCCGAATTGGTTAACCGCATCGGGGGACGAGGTGAAGCATGGACTAAAATTGCCTGCGGCGAACACGAGTACACGCAGTATGGTTTCGATGTATTGATCAGGCTGGGCTCGGCAGAGATTTTTCAGCCGGATATTACCTGGTGTGGTGGTACCACGGCAGGGCGTCGAATTTCGGCTCTTGTGGAAGCGGCGAATCTGGAAATTATTCCTCATCGCGGGGGCTCTTCCTGGGGTTTTCCTGTTGCCTTGAATTCGCCTAGTTGTTCGATGGCCGAGAGTTTCCCGGTTGGTTCAGACATTCTAGATGCCATGTCTTGTAAGGTGGAAAACGGATTTGTAGTTGCCCCCAGCGAGTCGGGTTTTGGCACAACGCTTACTGAGCAAATGATATTGGATTACCGGCTAACGACCCGAATCTAGCAAAAGGGGTATGGTCATTAACTACTCAGGAGCGAATTAAGATGACAGCAAAACCTAGGATTTGCAGTTTGACCTGCTTTTGGATGGCGCTGCGCAGCGTTTTGATGAATATGGCCTTGGGACAAACTGGGGGTGCGGATAATCCATTAGTAACCAACACGAATGAAGTTCCTGAGTTTCGGGAGATGGGAGGCGCTTACTCGGTGACGGGATTCTTTATCACAAGTGCAGGGCTTGGTAATGAGGACGGAAGTTAAGAGGCTACTATAAGTTTTTCAATTGCATTAAGCGTGACTAGGGCTCGGGACTCAAGCTCAGCATCAGATGCACTACTCACTGGATGATCTATAATCACAAACTTGTAGTCAGGCATGCCCAAGACTCGAGCCATGAGTTCAGCTGCGCTGACAAACTCCCTGGTCATAACACCCAGTGCAGGGGTGTTATGACGTTCGCTGCTAATCGCGTCATGCAAACTGCACGACGAGCAACTGCCTCAGTCACCTAGACCTGAAATAGATAGATCCCAGTTCCTAACCTCATTGATGATGTATTCATCCGCGGGTGCGCTATAGTTTGTTTTGGTATGCAGCACAACCTTGGCAACGTCGAAGTGTTCTCTTAATAGTTTGTCTAAATGCGCAAAGAATCCTGCCGAACCCTCTTTTCCATTGGAAATAAATCCAACAGTCTTTCCTTTTAAGGTACTAAGGCGAGGCGCGAGTTGCAGTTTCTGCGGATTATTCTCACTGGTGGGATCAAGTACGCGAATTGTCATGTATTGGTTCCTATTAAGTTATCCCGGTTCACAGTCTAGACAGACGCCAATGGCAGCGGTGACCGCCAGACTCTTGGTTCCAAGCCATGGCGGAATGATAGCGCCGAAGCCACCGGCTGGTCCGCCAGCAGCAATTACCAGTAAATGCTCAGGAGAAGGTAGTGCTTTGTACTCGGTATCTCCTTTATCTCGGACTACCGATCCTTTCCCTACCCTGGCCCATTCGGCTCGTTTAATTCTGGCTTTTTTAAACAAGTATTCTCCAATATCTGATTTTGTCCAACCAGCAGTAGTGAGATGGTCGCGATGCTGTTTTGGAATCACAATGGCATAGTTGCCCGCCCAAATTGAATAGGTGCGCATATTGGCACGCATCTCAGCTGCGTAGGTGTCCAGAATTTGTTCTGGGTCAGTAGTCCATTCATTCATTATTTGTCGCGGTGCGCCAGCTGCAAGTACAGTAACTGCCGAGGCGTCACTAGGAATACCTCTTATCTCAGCCACTGTTTGCCAATCAGTGTTCTCCTCATCTTCCGCAACGCAATAACTGATTTTGCCTGGGTGTCCAAGTGTTGACCGGTCGCTAGCGCCAGGACTCACATCTAATATATTAATAAGACCCAGGCGGATTGCCCTGCCTATTACCGAAGTGGCCCTGTCGCTGCTTCCTAGCACACTAAAATCACTTCGGGCATCAATCTCTTTTCTAATGGGCCCATTGAGAATAACCAGAATTGCGCAGCCACCGGTGCTTGCAGTGGCGCCATGCAATAGGAATTCTTGCTCTAGCATTGCCATCCACGTCGTGATCACCACAGGAAAATGTGGAGGCAGACAACCCGCCATTACGGCATTAATAGCCAGCTTTTCTGCAGTAATGGAGCGCTCACGTACGGGTTCAATGCCAATCAATTCGCTTGCTGGTATGTTTACCCAGTCGAGACAGGCCTGGACCGCATTTGGAGTTGGCGGGACTATTGGAAATCCATCTGTCCAGCCCCGGCTGTGGTAAAACTCTTGAACATCAGAAGAGTCGTCTAGGTCGTAGTGGTTGGAGTTCAGGTTCATAACGCCCGCTAAGATACACTTTTTTTGTCATTTCTGTCAGTATTTCATCTTGCTCATTAGATTAATTTCGCTAAGGCGAATGCCCTAGGGTGATAGCTTTTACTCCGGTGCTAAATACCCGTACAATCTTGCGTATGGCAGTGGTCAATATTAATAAGGCTATCACCCTGCAGAGGCAGGTTTGCTGGCTGTTTGTGCTGGTTTTCCTGCTCTGCTGGCAACCCCTCTTGGCACAGGAAATGCCCACCGAAGCCAGTTCACTCTCATTTTCTAAATTAGCTGCCGAACGCGGCAAGAGTTATTACCTGATTAATTGTCAGCAATGCCACGATGCCGATGGCAGGGCATTGGCTAGTATCGATTTCATCGCTGCAAACCTAACAGCCCCGGATACCTGGTACTACGGAACTGAGCCCTTGCATGTTTTTCGCAGCATCAAGTTTGGCGCCGGTCTGGAAATGCCGCCATTTAAAGATGCACTTGACGACGAAACTATCTGGCAGATTGTTGCCCATGTATTCAATATAGGGCCTAAAGAGAACCGGCCCACGCAAGAATAATCATCGAGGATTTCCTTATGGCTAACAAAGATAAAGATACTCCAAAGAACGCCGCTGAAATTCCTGTCGAGAAGGAGAAACAAGCCAATCTGCAATCAGAGAAGATTGTATCGCGCAGGAATTTTATAAAGGGAAGCGCACTGGCCGGTGCGGGCGCAGCAACCCTATTGAAAACGGAGCAGAGCGAGGCGCAGGATGAAGGCTACGCTGATATCCGCATCCCTGACGAGATACCCCGCACTCTTGCAGAGGCAGCGAAACCAGCCAACTTCCCAATGAGTGGTGCCGAAGTGTTTGCCAAGTTCTGCAGCGACGAAGGTGTAGCCGGATTCTTCTGTTGTCCCGGTAACTACAATATGATCAATGCTATTGCCGCCGAAGGAATTCCAAGCTATGGCGGTCGCTGTGAAGGCAATATGACATCAGCAGCCGATGGCTTTATTCGGGTGACAGGTGAGATTGCTGCAACCTCTGGCACAGAAGGACCCGGTTTCACCAATATGATCATGAACATCGGTGCCGCTAATGCGGCACGTACGCCACTATTGGTTATCGCCAGTAATAAGACTATCGGGGAAGACGATACCGAACATGGCATTCAGACCGCCTATCAGCAGTCGCAAACCGAGGGTTTGAAGAAATGGGGAAAGCGCATGATCACCCCCAACCGCATTTACGAGTACTCCGCTTACGCCTTCCGGCAATTGAAAACCGGTATTCCCAAACCCGTGCACCTGGATTTTCCTGGTGAGATATCAGGGGCTCGTTTCGAAGAGCCGGGGGAGCTGCAGTACTACCATGACAAGACTCGTTATCGTACCGAGTCCAAGGCCCATCCAAATCCTGCCGACATCAGTTCCGCGGTGGACATGATCCAGCGCTCAGAGCGGCCAATGATAGTGGCAAGCACGGGTGTTTTTTACGACAGGGCCTGGGATGCGCTGCTGCGAGTAGCGGAGAAGAATGACATAGCGGTGGTTGAATCGGCGCCCCAGCGAGGGCATTTTTCCGATGGTCATCCACTATCTGCCAGTACTGGTTTGGATGCTATTCGTAGCGCCGACCTAGTGATACTGGTAGGTCAGTATTGTATGCCGTCCATCGGCGAGTTTGCCTTCGGTCCTGATGCCAGATGGATACGCATCGACCCGGATGCCAGCGATATAGGGCGCAATGTGCCGATCGATCTGGGCATAGTCAGTTCTGAAAACGCTGCGTTGGAAGCGTTGGCTGATGCGCTGCCAAGCCGAAGTCGGCAGAGCTGGCGCAATGAACTGGCTGCGGCGCGCCAGGTCTTCGATGACCAGAGCGAGGAATACTATCGGTTGGGCTTGCAATACAGCGCCGACACCGACTCCATTCATCCGGCGGTTATCGGCAAGCAGCTGGGTGATTTCCTCTACACTGACGACTTGGATCGTGAACAGACTACCGTGGTATCCGGTGGTTATGGTATCGGCCGTTATACCCGCCGCTATCTGCGTGCTTATCGGCCTGGCCAGATCTGCAATGGTGCGTATCAGTACGGTGCCATCGGCCCGGACATTGGCTACCTGGTGGGTGTTGGAGCTGCGGTACAAAATGGTGTTGGCGCTCAGACAGCCTACCGAGGGGCGCCGGTAGTGGGTGTTACCGGAGACGCGGGTGCCGCCTATTCCATCATGGAATTTGAAACCCTGAGTAAATATCGCATTCCAGCGATTATGATCGTGTACAACAACAATGCCTGGGGAGTATGGACGTCCGGTGGCGGTCGTGGCGCCGTTCGTGCCCAGCACATGTACCTGTTCCAGGAGAACTTGCGTTACGACAAGATAGCTGAAGCATTAGGCGCTAATGGTGAATATGTCACCAGTCCTGAGCAATTTACACCAGCACTTGATCGCAGCTACGCGCTGGCAGCTACCCAGGGTATTCCCAGCCTGATTAACTGTCAGGGAAAGAAAGAATTCTGGACTAATCAGTATCCTCCGTCTATGCCCAGGCATATCGCACCGGGTGCGCTGGCGTACTATAAATAAGACGATAAGGATTCGGTTCTTATGCAGAAGCTTATAGGTAGTATAAGAACTGAGCTGCAAAATTATGCTGATCGGGGGATCTTCCGGAATTTTTCTGTTGGCGATTCCGGTGGGGTTGTTGTCGATTTCCGCTTTAACTGGCTAACTGGGACGCCGTTTCATCTGCGATTGAATGCTAACAAGCCTGAGTTAGACCTTAAGGATGTGTTGCCATCTGTGCCTTTTCGATCGAGCATGGATATCGCCTTGCGAAATTTTATTGTCGATCGCTGCGATGATTCGCTACCTGACCACCGCCGCCTTGATGTTAGCCGCTTCAATTTCACCTGCCGTAATCGGCAGCAGAAGATCTCAATCAGGATTGGCTTCGATCCAGAGGACGCTTGTGATGCAGCAAAAACTGCGGTCAATCTTCTGCACGAAATTTTTAACAACTTCCTGCTTGATGGCCCCTACCAGAATTATATGGTAGAAGTATTTAATGTTCCCGAGGAATGAAAATTAAGGAGTATTTACAATGTGGTTACTGAAATCGAAAATCGGCTTGTCCGTGATAGTTGGTTTGTTACTTCCTGTCGTCAGCCTAAACCTGGTAGCACAGAACGGGCGTGCTGAAATAGCCGAATTGGAGAAAGCGCAGCAACTATCACGTCGACCTTCAAGCACTATGGAGAATCCTTATCGCCTCATTGAAAACTGGCCAACATTACTCCCCGGTCAGGCTTGGGGAGCTGCCATTGGTCTTATTCCTGATGATACCGGAGGCCTGTGGATGTTGTTCAGGTCAGAACCTCCCATCAATTACATTAACGCTGATGGGCAGATAACTAAAAGTTTTGGTGACGGGATGATCGTGCAGGCTCACGGTTTTTGCATGGATAATGACGGCAATCTGTGGGCGGGTGATAGCGGCTCTTTCCGCGATGATCCGTCAACCCAGGGACGTGGGTTCCAGATTCATAAATTCAGTCAGGATGGAGAGCATTTGATGAGCCTGGGTCAAGCCGGTGTATCAAGGGCGGGCGAGGATACGTTCATCGGGCCTACAGCTTGTGCGGTAACTCCCGAAGGTAATATAGTCATCGCCGATGGGCACTGGCCAAGACCCTCAGATGCCCAGCAGGACGGAGACCGCCTGGTTGTGGTGACATCGGATGGCGAGTTCATTAGGTCCGTTGGCAAGTTGGGCGCTGGTCCTGGTGAGTTCATGGGGCCTCACGCTCTGGCATTCGATGCAGAAAATCGGCTCTTTGTTGCCGATCGCTCAAATAATCGAGTTCAAATCTTCGATGAAGACCTTAATTTTCTCGACGACTGGAGACATTTTGGCAGACCCAGCGGCATCACCATCTTAACGGATGGCACAATGGTTGTAGCCGATTCGGAATCTGGCGCAACTATTCCTGGCCCAAGTGTTGCTCCCGCGCAGGGTGGTCCGGCTGGCAACGCGCGTAATCCTGGGTTTCAGGTAGGTATCAGAATTGGCCGTGTTAATGGGTCGCTGCAATTTTTTGTACCAGGAACCAGGCCAGAAGGAATGGCTGCCGATAATCTGGGAAATATTTTTGCGGGTCTAACTGGAGGCTGTGATTTAAGCCCATCGGGTGGCTGCTTACAGAAATGGGTTAGGAAATAGTTAAGGGGTCAGGTTGAGTTAGGGGTAAATCTGATTCTGCTGAATGGCTGCAGCAAGATAGGGAAGAAAGTGATTGCTTAGACTACGGAGGTGTAGTTCGAATAGGACTGCTGCAACCTTGCAACCTTAGGTCTGGTAAAGACCAACTAGCTACAAAGTTGCAGACATCGCTAATTTTGCTTAGTTTCGCACATTCACCGTCACAAACTCATAGCTGGACTTGCCACCATCATGAGCCCGCACCTGAAGTTCATACTCCCCAGGCTCGGAGAAGGTGATAGATGTTGTGGCAGAACCGTTCTCCACTTCAGTAAACTGTGGTTCTGCTGTGATGTTTCCCGGACCACGCCAAACCAAATACGATACAGTTAACTTGCCCTCAGGCGGTTGCATTCCGATCTTGCCACCTCGCATTGTGTATGCTGCCATCATGGGAACGTTCACTGGAATTTCTAGTGCATCCTCAGCTGGTACTAACATTGGCGGGCGTGACTGCGTAGGCCGCGAACTTGCAGCTTCTATCAGTCGCAGCTCTTCTGCTGTCGGCTCTGGTTTTGCCTTCGGTAGACCATCATCGGTCACACTCGCAGTCAAGCTCAGTTTGGCCGGCAGTGTCACAGACGACGCAGTATTCAGCGAAATGACAGGCGGCTGGTTGGCCAGCATTTCTTCGTCTGGATCATAGCCACCGTATTCTTCAATTTCCCATTCTGACTGCAACCAGCCAATGGCTTGCAGTGTCTTACCTTGGGTATTGAGGCTCCAGACTATCTCCCTATCACCAAAATCGGCGGGAACCGCCACGGTAAAAATATTCCTATTCGAACGCGAGTGGAAGAAGGTGGGCTGGCGTTGTACCTGGTCCAAACCCGCCATGTCGATGAAGTTATCCGGCCCAACCGGCACATTTAACTCTTCGACATAGTTTCTATTCAGATAACCAAAATGCATCTCGAACGAGCCATCATCGTTGCGTGACCAGCCCTGAAATATGGGCTGTATAGTCTGACCAGCGTTATACCTCAGCTGATAGGGCAACTGTTTGGATTGGGGGTCGAATTGCGCAGACACCTGTAGTGCGAATCCAGCCAACAACGCGGACACCACTACAGGGGTAAACTTCTTGAGTAAATGACTGGCTACTAATAGTTTACTGTTTTTACTCATTTCCATTTGCACTTCACCTTCAATCAAGTCCAGCAACTGCAGTGCCGCTTTCGCGGATAGCATTTCGTTGCGCCAATTCTTCATTGTATTGCTCATCGGTCAGGTCAACCCAGCCCAGCCATGAAAAGCTCATTTCGTCGATGGTTCGGCCACCGTCGCCAGTCCAGTTGCGTGCATCGTGGTTGCCGGGATTCGAGTCGGTGTTGTCGAAGTAACTAATCATATGACCCACCGTTCCTGCAGGAACCAGCGGAGCTACATCGGGGTCGTAGTTGTAAATGGTGTGCCAATTATAGTCCCAGTGAGCACAGCTGACGATTTCTGTTTGTGCTGTCGCCCCCGTAGAGGGATAGATTAGCTCAAGGCACTGATAGGTTCCCAGGGCATGCATGTGGGGCTGAAACGCGGTGATCTTCGCATTCAAATGGAAATACACATAGCCATCGGTACGCACCACTTCACCTGCCGGAATATCAATCTCACTCATTCGCTGCCCAAGTTGCTTCGACCAACGACGATACTCGGGCACATAACCCTCTGGGTGAAACACGATACCCATTTCAACTTTCGCATCTGTTTCCACACCTACTGGGTGCATGTGGTAGGAAAGCCGTATCTTGGCATCGGCTTCCAGCAATACACCGGCATCATCCGGATAAAATTCAGCACTCTTGCCCGATGCATACTCGACCAGGAATCCTTCTTGTGTGTCATTACCGAGTTCAGACCCAGTTTCTTGATACGACAGCGCGTGATGCACAACCCGTCTGGAGGCATCGTCAGGCGCTCTGGTCTGGATTGCCTTGATGTAGCGATTTTGATTTAATTTTCCAATCAGATCTTCGGTGTAGATGTCACCATACAGGTCAGGACCTGAGGCTGGCACGGTATAATCCCAGGAAACAATCACATCTGGTTCACCAATACTCCACTCGGCGGCATCTGCGAACGAGAGCTGTGGAGGCATGTCAGCGACGTTACCTTCGGGCGCGCCGGTGTCTGCCCAAGCCGACAGAGTTGCGATTTCCGCATCTGATAGAGACCTGTCATTTTGGAATTTTTGAATACCTATATTCCGGTCGATGTGCCAGGGCGGCATCGTACGGTTGGAGGTTTTAAGTTTGATGAGAGCTGCAAATGGCCTAACCTGATCATAAGTCACCAGCGGCATTGGTGCCATTCCCTCGGGGCGATGGCAGTTTTGACAGTTCTCCTGCAAAATTGGCACTACATCTTGCGCGAAGGTCGGGTTGGCCTGCGCGGATGCCGATATAGGCAGCGCGAAAATTGCGATACCAAGCGCAAGGGCCGTCAAAGCGCCTCGGGTAAAGATTCCCAGATCATTAGCAGCTAGCATATTTTTCTCCTGTTATTTTTCTTTACTACAAGATAGTTAACGAATTATGACCTAAGTAAATCAAGTTATCACCTAGATTAACTTAAATACCTGGCCAACAACTTTGCCCCGAATTTACTAATTCAAGGCGTAACATGTACACGTTGGAAAGCGTTACTCCAACAGCACTGATCGAGACCGTCACTGTCAGAAGCGTTCCAATTATCTAACCTGGCGCGAATCAAATACTCTCCCGGTTCAGAAAAAGTAGCAATTACCCTAGCTGGACCCTTGCCAGCAGGAACTGCAATTCTGGAAGGGGCAGCGGGAATCATTCCCCGAGTTGTTCGAGCTGATGAGGATATGAAGGGCGTAGTTGGGTGCTCAGTAAAATTAATCTCACCAGGACCCTGATGTTTATACCATATAACACGGCTATTAAGCGGTTTAGTAAAACGCGGGTCTGAAGGGTCTCGCATAGAAGGGTCTTCAGTCTCAACCTCCAATGTCAGTGGAGAGCCAACAGGAACCGTTTTTGTATTAGCCGCAACAACACCTTCTGGGCCAGTTCCACGCTTGCCATCTTCAAACCAAATTTCGGGCTGTACGCTGCCTTGAGGTCGCGGGTTTCTGTCAAGCTCATAAGCAACTGATCCGCGCTCTCCGGGCACTTTAAACTCTTCCGAGCCTCCGGTTTTGATATACCACCAAATGGTTTCTTCACGCATTGATGCAGGAATTGTCACACCAAAAGCGCCAGGGTGCCGACCTGCAGAATAAACCTCAGGTTGCATCCCATCCAGTTGCGCCGGCTCGATGCGATTATTTGCACCTAAATTAATTGTGACATCTTCCTCATTTCGGTTGTGATAGCCAAACGAAATAGTGACAGAGCCATCTTCATTGTCGTACCAACCCTCCATAAAAGGAATGATCGGTAGACCTCCGGGAGGGGCAGGACGGAGTGCCCTTTTTGCTTGCTGAGCGTCAGCGAAAACTACTATGGTGAGATTGGCCAATAGCACTAATGCAATGCTGGCTATGGTTGATCTAAATTGTCTCATTAACGCCCTTCTCCATCCTTAAATCCGAGGAACTGCATTGTTTGCTTTACTACTCACCCGCTTGCTGACTTGCTCTGCCTTCAGCTAGTTCTTGATAACCTTCCTCATCTAGATGGGTAATGGCTATCCAGGAATGTGACATTTCGTCCGCCGTACGCTGACCCCAGCCAACCCACTGCCTTGGATCGGGGTTGTTTGGGTTATTAGCTGTATTGTCATACCACTGCTTAGTAATCAAAACAGCTCCAGCGGGTACTAATGGGGCAAAGTCAGGCTCATAGAGATGGCTGTGATGCCATGTAGCACTCCAATTATCAATCATACTGATCACTTCAGTTCGGCCGGTCTCTGGATAAAAAATCTCCAATGAAGCCGCATTCATTCTCAGGTGCCCATGGGGCTGGTAGCTGTCGATTCGAACCGGGTGATCAAAGGAGTGCAAACCCTGAGTCATAGCGGTTGAGTGCGGTGCAACAATCATATCGCCGTGGTCTAATTGGTAGGTTCCAAGATCTTGGGTATATTTAGCTTTATAGCCCTCGGGGTGAAGCCAAATGCCTAATTCTACTACGTTGTCCTTAACCGCTTTGTTTTGCGCAGCACCACCGACCCCCCCTGGATACATGTGAATGTCCCACTGAATTTGAACATCAGCAAAGGCAGTTCGGCAAACGCCTTCAGGTACTACTTCACCCCATTTGCCCATAGCATATTCAGTTACAGGCTTCCGCTCAACAATACCTTCGTCGTTAATCTCCGCAAAATACGTGTTTGCATGGTGGACGACAGCCTTCGCATCGCCACGAGGCTTAACTTGTAGCGCTTTAATGCAGCGGTCTGAAGTGATGCCGCTATCCATAAAATGCTTGTGCCACATGTCATTACCATTGGCAGGGATATCGATAGGGTCCGATCCAAGCACTATGTCCGGCTGACCAAATTGACCAGCGAAGTTCCACTCGTCAACATCTCGAAGCTCGGTAGGCGGGTCTAATTCATCCAGGTTTCCCATGGCAGAGCCTTGATTTACCCACGCCACGACAGTGTTTATATCATCTTGTGAGAGACGCCAGTCCGCCTGCAGATCTTGAATGCCGATATCATGATCATATGCATAGGGGGGCATTTCTCGATTTGCTACCTTCATTTGAATTAATGGCCCCCATTGGCTCACTTGTTGATAGTTGACCAATTCCATCGGCCCGATCCCACCCTCGCGGTGACAGACCACGCAATTCTCATTAATAATATTGGCTACCTGGCCAGCGTAGGTTACCGGCTCTGAGTCATCTACTAAGCTGGCAGCGTTCGCAGTAGTTGCCTGGAGTCCCAAAAGGGTGATAACCGCAATGCCAAATCGTAGGTGTGGAACTTTGGTCCAGTTCTGCATGATATTCACTATCCTCTTCTCAATAATTGCGTAATTAAAACGCTGCAAATGAAACGTTCCATTGTAAAAGATATCCCTGTTTTTAGAGCATGTCTTAGCGGGCAAAGAATAAACGCTTCCTTGCGTCTAAGCAATCATTAATTTCCTCATACGATAGAGAGAATCAGGTTTTTTGTACAATTTATCAATAAGTTACAAAAAGGCACAAAATTATTGAGCGTTAAGCCTTTTAAAATTTATTGCCGCTAGGGATGCTCCAGTATGGAACCAATTAGTCGAAACTACTTCTCGACCTTCCAGCTCAATAACATTGTTGTTACTCTATGGTGGCGTACCCATTGTTAGTTATTTATTGTTTCGCAACAAAAAGTAAACCAGATACGCCGCTTTCTTCAACTGCTTAAGCACCAGATTCAGTTATAACGCCGGGAATGTCGCTATGAACCAGAATAAAAACCAGGACAACATAAAACACATAGTGATTGCCGGGGGAGGTACGGCAGGATGGATGTCAGCCGCCGCTCTGGCCCGGGTTGTCGGCACAGAGAATTGCCGGGTCACGCTGGTTGAGTCAGAGCAGATCGGCACTGTCGGAGTCGGGGAAGCAACTATTCCACCGATATTGGAGTTTAATAAGTTGCTGGGCATTGACGCAGACGACATGCTGAGTGCCACGCAGGCTACTTTTAAGCTCGGTATCGAATTCGCCGACTGGGGCAGGCTGGGCGATCTGTACCTGCATCCTTTTGGCGAATTCGGGCGCACAATTCGCAATGTTAATTTCTGGCATTACTGGAAAAAGGCCCACGACCTTGGTCTATCGCCGAAACTGGACGCCTATTCCCTAAATTGGACCGCAGCCAAACAGTATCGGTTTCGGCGTGCTGACAATGCGCCTAATTCGCCGTTGTCTAGTATTCCCCACGCGTACCATTTCGATGCCAGCCTGTACGCGCTCTACCTCCGCAAATTCAGTGAAAAGCTTGGTGTTACGCGGGTCGAGGGATTGGTGGAACATGTCGCGCAGGATCAAGAATCGGGCTTTATCACCAGCCTCACTTTACAGAATGGGGTGATTGTCGAAGGTGATTTTTTTATTGACTGCTCGGGCTTTCGTGGTTTGCTGACAGAACAATGCCTGGAGACCGGGTACGAGGACTGGACGCACTACCTGCCTTGTAACAGCGCCCAGGCTGTCCCCAGTGAGCCGATGCACCCTAAACCCCCGTATACGAAATCGACTGCTCAGAGCTTTGGCTGGCAATGGCGTATCCCGCTGCAGCACAGGACTGGCAACGGGATCGTTTACAGTAATGAATTCGGCAGCGACGAACAGGCGCGGGAGATTCTGTTGGCCAATCTTGCCACTGACCCAACCGCAGAGCCTAGGCAACTGCGGTTTGTTACGGGCAAGCGCAAAAAAATTTGGAACAAAAATTGTCTGGCCATTGGGCTGTCGAGCGGCTTTCTGGAACCGCTGGAGTCCACCAGTATCCACCTGATTCAATCTACAATTACGAGCTTTTTTGCCAATTACCCTCAGCGCGT
>CAVOCG010000005.1:0-40214 GCA_963694095.1 Gammaproteobacteria bacterium | reverse complement strand
CTTAAAGTTCCAGAGCGTCGGATCCTCCCCATTGGCGTCTGCGTCGCCGGGTGCCTTGTTGCCGTCGCAAAGGATGTGGAAGTCATCGCCCACCGCTTCTCTAACCAACTCCACGACGCGGATATCCTCCTCCATCGTCCTGAACCCCGAACGCAATTTGATTGCGCGCCAGCCGTCCTCTTTGAGTCCAATGGCGATTTCGACCCGGTCTTCCACGGTGCCGATGCCCCACATGGCCGCGTATGGCAGGACTCGGTCGCGTCCACCGCCCCAGAGCTTATAAAGCGGTAAATCCGTTGCTTTGCCCAGCAGATCCCAAAGCGCGATCTCTACCGAGGCGCCCCATCTGCGCTGCGGGCGGTATAGCGCCGCGGCATGCTGATTGATCTCGAAAGGATCTTTGCCAACGAGCAGTTGCTTCACAGTCTCGATGTTCTCTGGAGGGATCCCGGGGCCGATGCCCACTAGGCCTTGATCCGTGTGCACTTCAGTCACGGTGAAATTGCCAATCTGAACGTGTAGCCCTCCACGGGGAGTATCAACGCGCCGGGCAAGTATGCCCTTGTCTTCGATCAGCTTGATCCTGATTAAACGGACATCAGTGATCTTTAGGCGCGCCGACTGCGCAGCCAGAGCAGCCTGCGGCAGCATCAATGGCATCGTCGCAAGGCCGGACAACCTGGTTAAGAAATCTCGTCTCAGCATCGGAGCCTCCTATCTGTAGTCAAATTGGTATAATATACCATATGATTTTTATTGCTTTTTTTCAACTCCAACTGTAATCCCGGTATTTACAAGTTAACTCTCGAATCAACAAAAACCGCATCAAGCCATTTCTATATCACCATTGCCTTTTCCCAAGACACAAAAGCACACAGGCGGAAATACCTATAGTTCTCCGTCGCCTGCGCGCTTATTAATTGATCCCTGACAGTACAACGGTAGCGTAGTTTCTCGGAGTTACGATGTTCTAGACGACGGATCATTTATCGCAACAGCATACGATGAATTATTTGAAGGACAAACCTCAGCAATTAGGTCTGAATATGATCAGTTTGCTGTGGAGGAATTACAGGTTGTGTTGAATTTTCACGATTTACTTCGCGAACGAAAGGAACGGTAAATCGTAAGATTTGATACGTTGCAGCAAACGCGGTTTTTAGGTTCGGCAGTTTTATGGGATACAAGCGTCCGTTCCTGGCCGAAAGCTGCCTGTCGCAGAATTGAATTGCCACAATAGATTTGGGTCCGCTTAACCCCCGAAAGCAGACATAAGCAAACCTACGACCCGTGTTATCTGAACGTCTGTTTTTGAGCAGCATGCGTATGTTATGCATACTGGTATTTCCCCGCCTGCAGTCATCAGTATTAACTTCTTAAACCAGTTACCCCTATCAGCGTAGCCCTAACCATTAAAATAGAATAAGCTCTTCGGATGTCCAAAATAGTATGTATATAGATAAGCCTCTCAGTCTGAGAAAACGGGGGGTAGGGGGGTGGATACCCTCTGGGGAATTGGGTTTTGGGAAGCACGGGAATAAATTTGTGAATGGGTTTGCTTCAAGGTGGCGCTGGAGAACCAGATTGAGTGGTGGTGTCTTTGCCACTGACAAAACTATTTGGGGGTACTTTAATTATTATTAATATAAATTATTACATATAACAATGGCTTATTTTAACTATTCAACTCCCCCCACCTCCACCAATTAATGGTTTCAAGACGTCTCAGAACGTCTAGTATTCACCATTATAAATGGTGGCTTAGTCTTCTTTAATATTCAATATCGTCTAGCAATATCAATTTTGCGTCTGATAGTCACAGAATCTTCGTCAAAAGATTCAAGAACGAAACTTGCTTGGGGAAATTCCTTAGAAACAAATTCTACCATTTCAGTTTGGTTTACAATGTTCAAGATTTACTCCGCCTCTTTTATAGCTATTACTATAGCCCTTGTTCAGTAAATTCCCACTTTGACAGTCTGTCTCTGTCTCTTGCTAGCATTTCTCCAAATACCAGTTCTCGATATTCCTCGTCACCATCGACAAACAATTTTAACCAAGCCACAGCCATACCGCCGACCAGATCGTGCACATCGATATTAGGTGTAAGCCGATCTTCGCCAGTATCTGTATTGGCAATGTAGTGATTGCCACCCCTTATTTCGAAATACATTTTCGGAATATCGTCGGAAAGACTGTCGAAATGAGGGAAGGCATGGTCGGCTACCGGAGCGATGCGATCACTCTCTCCAGCAATAACTAATGTAGGAATTGAAATTGCTGAAAAATCACCGCCCGGTTGCCATGGAGTGAAAGGTATTGCAGCCTTCAGTTTGGCGCTGTGTGCATTTGCTGCAATCAAAGTGCCGCCACCTCCCATGGAATGCCCCATGACCGCCATGCGGTCATTGAGAATCTTTCCACGCAAAGTTCCACCCATGCGTTCACCTTCATTACGTAGAACTGCAATAGCAGCCATGAGGGCGTCTGCGCGCAGCACCGGGTCGTCGGACAATTCATTAGTATCAAGGATCAGCACAGCGAAGCCATGAGATGCTAGGTGATTGCCCCACCAGCTCATATTCTTCTGCGATTCCACGAACCCAGGGGATATGGCTACGCCGGCGAAGTCTTCCCCCTTATTAGCAGGAAAATAAATAGTCGCTGCACTAAATTCGGATACTGCCGGATAGCTTGAATAATAGGCAACTTGATAAGGCCCAGGTTTTCCCAGCGATTCTCTGGAGATCTCTTGGGCGGTAACGCTTACCGAGAGCGAGAGAACTAGAGTAAGAGTAAGAGTAAACCAGTATCGGCTTCTAATAGGCATTTTTAATTCCTTCTATTTCAGAGCTGGATCAACTGCGCAGTGCAAGTACATAGGAGGGGCAGTGTGATCGTCCAATGAAGCTGTGAATCCGAGTAACTGGCTTGCTGCTTATCTGATTTTATAAGTGCTAGTGAGAACTTATCATAATGGTGGCCATGATGTTCAATATTGCCATCTGAATCAAATAATTTTGGACATGACAGGAGCTGGTGACAAAATCCTTCTTTGCGACGATGGAGTTGAAAAAAATGGTTTTGCCTGAGACGATTGAAGGGGAAAGTCGGCAATTTCTAGGCCTATGTGTTTGGCAGGGCTAGTATGAGTGCCATGTATTCACTCCAAAAATAAGCCTGTCTCGATTAATCGCGAAAACTTTTAATTTCACCGCTCTTCAAACGTGCTTGATAACTCTTCAGTTCTCGTTTAATTATCGGGGCTAGAATATAGAGACCTAATATATTCGGTAAGGCTATAACAAAAACGAGTGCATCGGAAAATCCCAAAACCACATCTAGTTTAATCATGCAGCCCAAGGCTCCAAACGCACAAAAAAGTATCTTAAAAACAATTTCTGCGTTTTTGGATTCTCCCAATATGTAAGTCCACCCTTTTAAGCCATAATAAGACCAGGACAGCATCGTCGAAAAGGCGAACAAAATGGCGATGAACGAGAGCGGCACCGTAGACCAACTCAAGGTGCTGCCAAATGCTTGAGAAGTGAGTTCTATCCCCTGCATACCATTGCCTGCCATGCCCGGTTCATAGATGGTTGTAAGAATTACCAGTGCGGTAAGTGTGCAAATGACCACCGTATCTATGAATGGCTCCATCATGGCAACAAAGCCTTCGGTTACTGGCTCGCCGGTGCGCACCGCTGAGTGCGCGATAGCGGCCGATCCAAGACCGGCTTCATTAGAAAACGCTGCGCGCTGAAACCCTAAAATCATTACACCAATCATGCCGCCGCTAATAGCGCGAGGGTTAAATGCCTCGGAGACTATTGCAGTTAGCGCCCAGGGAAGTTTTTCGGCATTAAGAAGAATGACTAATAGTGAGCCGATGATATAGGCGATTGCCATGAAGGGGACCAACTTGCTGGTGACTCTAGCTATGCTCTTAATGCCGCCGATGATCACAACCGCGACAATAACGGCAAGTGCTATGCCGAATAGCCAGCCCTTATCGGCAAAGAAACTGTTGCTGCCGCCCGTGGCAACCACGAATTGCTGATAGGCTTGATTAGACTGAAACATATTTCCGATACCGAGACAACCAATGACAATAGATGCGGCATAAAAATAGGCCATGGGCGTGCCCAGCCAGCCCAGGTTTTTTTCCTGAAGACCTTGTTTCAGATAATACATGGGGCCGCCTGAGATACTCCCGTCCGGGTTCACCTTGCGGTATTTTACCCCGGCAACACATTCGGCAAATTTCGTTGACATGCCTAACAAACCAGCAACTATTAACCAAAAGGTTGCGCCGGGGCCACCGACGGTGATCACAATAGCGACGCTGCTCATATTGCCGATGCCTACGGTGCCGGAGACAGCTGTTGTCAAAGCCTGAAAGTGACTAAGTTCGCCACTATGTTCTGGCTTGCTGTAGTCGCCGCGCAATAAGTGGTAAGCGTGTTTAAAACCTCGCAGATTCAAAAAACTGAAATAGAAGGTGAAAAAAACTGCGGCACCTATTAGCCAAAGAATAATCAAGGGTAGTTGATTGCCAAATACATTAACTTCAAAAAATATGAAACCGGCTACTGCCTCTGTTATAGGCGTCATCGCCGCATTTATAATGGCGTCAATCCCTGCTGCGTTGGAGGAGGAAAAGTTGAGAAGTAGAGACAGACTGGCTAATAATTTAGTACAAATTCCTGGTCGCAAGTTTTCTCTGAGTAGGTGTTCTCTAAGCGGGTGTTCTATATAATGCGCCATTCTGTGTTCTTTCATTTTATTGAATAAGAATAAGCCAGTTGATGAATCACAACCAAGAAACTGCCCTTTTGCAAACCATCTCCCCCATCGACGATTCAGTTTATGTTGAGCGAGCTTTGGCAACCGAGATAGAGATAGAGCAGTCTATTGCTTTATCGCGCTCAGCGCAAAAACAGTGGCAGACAGCGAGTATTGCTGAGCGAGCTTCCATTTGCGAGTTGGCGATACAGTATTTCGAATCCAAGAAAGTACAAATCGCGGAAGAAATTAGCTGGCAGATGGGACGGCCCTTGGCCTACGGTGGCTCTGAGATAGGCGGCCTCGCGGAACGCGCACGTTACATGATCAGTATTGCTGAACAATCCCTAGCTGATGAGCGGCCAGAGGCGAGGTCAGGTTTTGAGCGTTTTATTCGCCGCGAAGCTCTAGGGGTGGTCCTTACCATAGCCCCCTGGAATTATCCGCTACTAACTACAGTGAACTCGGTGTTTCCGGCATTAATGGCAGGCAACAGCGTTCTGCTGAAGCCTTCCGCTCAAACTCCGCTATGCGGCGAGCATTTTGTTAGTGCTTTTCGCCAAGCTGGCCTGCCGGAAGGTGTATTGCAGTGTTTGTATTTAAGCCATGACAGCACCGCCAAGATAATAAGTGGCTCGGTCGTAGATTTTGCCTGTTTTACAGGCTCTGTTGCTGCTGGTCAAAAAATAGAGAAATCGGCGGCAGGATCCTTTCTTGGGCTCTGTTTGGAGTTAGGTGGAAAAGACCCTGCTTACGTACGTGCTGATGCAAAACTGGATGACTGTGTGAATGAATTGGTTGACGGTGCTTTCTTTAACTCTGGACAATCTTGTTGTGGCATAGAAAGAATTTATGTAGAGAAGTCACTTTACCCAAAATTTGTTGAAGCGTACGTGGAACAAGTTAAAAATTACACACTGGCCAACCCACTGTTAGCCGACACCACGCTGGGTCCTATGGTAAGAACTTCAGCGGCAGATTGGGTGCGCGAGCAAATTAGTCAAGCTATAGCACAAGGAGCTCAGGCCTGCATTGATCCTAGCCTGTTTGCTAACAGCCGAGAGAATTCTCCCTATCTGGCACCTCAGGTATTGCTGGACGTAGACCATAGTATGTCAGTCATGAGGGAAGAAAGTTTTGGGCCGGTAGTTGGCATCATGTCTGTAAGTAATGACGAAGAAGCATTACAGCTAATGAATGATAGTGATTTGGGGCTGACCGCGTCATTGTGGTCACAGGATCAAGCCGCCGTGGAAGCGTTAGGCGATCGCCTGCAGACGGGTACGGTCTTTATGAACCGCTGCGACTATCTTGATCCTGCTTTGTGCTGGACGGGCGTTAAGAATACGGGTCGCGGCGCCACACTTTCCAAACTCGGTTACCTGCAACTAAGTCGACCAAAATCATTCCATCTGAAAACCGTATGAGGGAGTGTGGTTGATATGAAGATCGGAATTCTAAATGCTGATGCGGTTAAAACGGAATTTGTCGCAGAGTTTGGTGAGTACCCTGACATGTTCTCACGGCTCTTGTTAGAGGTAGATCCTGATACTGAATTTGTCATTTATGCAGTGATGAACGGCGAGTATCCAACTGACATCGATGAAGTTGATGCCTATCTAATAACTGGTAGCAAACTAAGCGTTTACGACGACGTAGTTTGGATTAATGAACTAAAAGACTTTGTTAGAAAGTTACACGGTGCCAAGAAAAAACTTGTTGGGATTTGTTTTGGTCACCAACTTGTCGCCGAAGCGCTGGGTGGCAAAACCCGTCAGGCAAGTCAGGGTTGGTGTGTAGGTGTTCATAAGGCGAAATTGACAGTCGACGCTGCAGCTTATGGGCCCGCAGATGCTGAGTTCCAGCTCTTGTCAAATCATAAAGATCAGGTAGAAAAAATGGCGATAGGTGCGGAACTGCTCGCCAGCACTGACGCGTGCCCAATAACAATGACGCAGCTCGGAGGGCATATTCTTACATTTCAAGGCCATGCCGAATTTGATAAAGGCTATGCTCTAGGTTTGCTTAATATGCGGAGGGAAATATTGGGGGAGTCTGTGTACCAGACCGCCGTCGATACCTTGCCGCAGACCACAGATAATTCTCAAGTAGCACGCTGGGTTCTAGATTTTGTGGGGACCTAATGCAATAACAGATTCTGCTAATAGGGCGTATCGCCATCAATGGTAATTCGTTCCAACCTGCGGTGCGCTGGAAAATAATCATTAATCGGTTTGTGTTGCGTACTGCGGTTGTCCCAGATCGCAATAGAATTTGGTTGCCACTGAAAACGGCAGCTATATTCTGGTGTAGTAACATGCTCGAACAGGAATTCTAATAAGGCCTCACTTTCCTTTTTACCAACACCAAGAATGCGAGTCGTAAATAAAGAATTTACAAAAATAACTTTCTTGCCACTTTCTGGGTGCGTGCGAATCACGGGATGTTGAACTGGTGGATTGTCGGCTACTGCTTGAGACAGTCTCTCCCTTCCACCTGGCTCTGCCAGACTTTCTTTGAAGCCATGACTGAAGTCGTGTTCGGCCGTGAGTTCGCTAAGGAATTTCTGCATCGCTTCAGATAGTCCATCAAATGCGGCTGTCGTGCTAGCCCACAACGTATCTCCGCCTTGGGGAGGGCAAATTTTCGAATACAAAACCGCACCAAGGGGAGGGTGCACACGGAATGTCATATCTGTATGCCAGGCTTCAATCTTGCTTGGCTTCTCAGCGGTGCTCTCTAAAACAGTGATTTCTGGAAAGCCTTCGATAGTGTCGTAAGCCGGGTGGGTTTGCAGGGGGCCAAATGACTCTGCCAATGCCTTATGCTGCACAGGACTGATATCCTGGTCGCGAAAGAAAATAACCTGATGTTTAACCAATAAGCGTCGAATTTCTTGATAAGCCCCAGCGTGTAAGTCCTGGCCTAAATCTACTCCGTGTAGTTCTGCCCCCAGTGCTCCGGCCATAAGTTTTACTGTAAACATGAGATCCCTCAATACATTCCTAACTAGGGCGCTATTCTAGGCTTCTCGAATTTTAGCACGAACCTATCAGTGCGCCTTTCCAAACTCGGGTTAAATGGTCCTAGTGTATGATCGTCTTCGAGGTTTACGAGAAGAGTGACGGTGTCTTACCTTTTGTCTTGACTGCCATTGCATGTTACATCAGTTACGGGATAGCACAAGGCGGTGCTGGACAGAGAAAGACGATATATGGATTTTTTATAGAGGTTTTCGAGGATTTTAAGACTTTGCTGGATGTTACTGAATTGGTGTTTGGCGGAAGAAGCAGGAGTCGAACCCACTTTTTTAACGCCAGATTCATTGATCTGCAGCGGTGACAGAACCGCCGAAAACACCCAAAGTGTAGCAAAAACTTGGGGTACGCAGGATGCCATAGCCCTCCCCCTATACATATACTAGTGGCTCTATAGTTTTAGAGGTTGTGGAGTGTTAAGTAGTTGGGTTTAGACTTTAAATATCCGCATTAGCAGCAACAGAAAAGCAGAGCAGGGTTATTGTTGTTAGTAGTTTGTTCATTCGCATGCCATAAGTATCAATGATTTTTAGTGTTAGAACTGATATGCCATCGGGAAGATCGAAGTTAGAAAAAGGAGTCCCATCAAATCTCCCCTCTGGGTCTGGGTTACGCACTCCACCATAACCCAACCCCCATCCGGCCATTCAGAGATACATTTTTTATAACGCGTTCTTGGCTAGCTACTTACGCTATCGACTTATATCAGCGGGGGTCAAGCCGTAAAAAATAGCGTGGAGGAAACCCCATTTGAGCACGGCCACGAAAGCTGATGCTGTACTCTTCCCTTAGCAAGTCATCTTCAGCGCCTCCTAGTGGTACAGCGGTATAAGGAAAAAACTCTTCCTGCCTAGGCATTCTAACTTCTACATTTGGATTATCTAGAGCTTCACGATACCAAGCACGAGGCCAGTGATTAGCAGCAACGTAATTCTCACCGTTGATCTTCCTTAAGCTTAGTACGCGTTCGTGGCGCTCGTTCTCATCATTAAATGTGGCGATAACAATAGAGTTACCACCCATCGGCTGATTCCTACCAAGATTTACTTCAAAGTTAACGACCCAACTCACGTACGCCAGAAACAATACACTAAACGAGAGTAGACTCCACTTGGATAATACTTTGCGATTCATGATTAGCCCTCCAGAATTTAAACTTTTTAGAATTTCTAAAATTTAGCCTTTAAGTATGGGATTGGCAACTGTAATTATTGAGGAAGGAAAAACAGAGTAGGGTTATTGTTGTTAGTAGTTTTTTCATTCGCAATCCTGATAGTCAGACTCAAAACACTTGGTAGCTATCTCTTGGCCTCGTGTGAGTTGGTCGGGTGGCTGCTCCCGTCCGTGGCTCTATGGTCGGTGGTGCCTTTATCGAACGTTACAATATCAGGCGCGATGGCGGATTGGCGGGTACGGAGATTGTCGTGCAAGCACTCACACACTCCTTTTTCTGCCAGCCGCGCCTGGTTTGCGCATGACACCTGAAAAAATAAATCTGTCCCCATTTATTCCATCAACGACGAGTTGGTGTTATGCAACCCGAAAATAGCTCGATGCGGACATCCACACCCTTGGCCGCCAGCCGAGCCTGGTCGGCGCACGTCACGGTCGTGAATCGGAGCTCGACGTTGTCTCCGTCTCCGAGCCCTGGATTGTCGATCAGAGGCTGGATGTCGGAGAGATCGGCGTTGTACCGAAGGTCGAGGTTTCTCAGGTTCGTGAGCTCCCTCAACGGCCCCAGGTCCGTCACCGTTGTGGTGGTGAGCTCAAGGTGCAAAAGGCTCGTGAGCCCCTGCAATGGGCTGAGGTCGGCGATTGGGTTGCCGGCCAGGCGGAGATCTGTAAGGGCGGTCATACCACTCAGCGCGCTGATGTCGCTGATGTCATTGGTGTGGAGGGCCAGGTCCGTCAGCTTCGTCATTCCGGCCAGCGGGCTAATGTCGGTGATCACGTTCGTGAAGACGAGGCCAGTAGCGCCCATGAAATTCATTGGTAACTGACCTCCCACAAAATCTCCATGTCTGTGGAGGCGGAGGAATGTCAGGTTGGTGAGCCCCCTCAGCGGGCTGAGGTCGCTAATCGGGTTCTCGCTGAGGATGAGGCTCGTCAGGTTCGTGAGGCCGCTCAATGGGCCGAGGTCGCTGACCCAGTTGGTGTGGAGGCTCAGGCCCGTCAGGCTTGTGAGCCCACTCAACGCGCTAATGTCGGTGATCCACAGGTTCCCCATGCTGAGTCTCGTCAGGCCCGTGAGATTCTGGATCCCTGTAAGGCTTTCGAACGGACGATCCGGGTCTTGCCGGTTCCTGGGGGAACCCGATACGTACCTCGTAGAGCCTGGCCCCGAGGCGGACAGTCTCGTCAGCCCGGAAACTAAGCTACAAGTGAGATCCTCTCGCTCACTCACCGAGAGCGCCGTGCGAACCGCCGCCTCCAGATCGGCATCCGTGAACGTCGCGATGGCAGAGTCAGGATAGTCACTGCAAAGCTCATCGGGCTTCAGCATCTTGTCGGTGGGCTGCAGAACTTGCTGGGCCCAAGCTCCAGAGCAAAGAACTAGCGAGAGCGCAGTTAAAGACAATTTTATGGGAAGGTGTTTCATAGCAAATTTCCTCTGTCAGACATCGTCAATGTTAATCCCTACAGCAAGATAAAAGTGTCTGTTAATCAGTTACTGCCTGCCAAAGAGCGTTTCTGCTTGGTTTGTCTCTCGGCAAGCAATTTTTCAAATCCTTCATCGTCGAGGTGCGTTACTGCGATCCAGGCATGGGTCATTTCGTCACCGGTACGGCTGCCGCCCACCACCCACATGTCCGGATCGGGGTTGTTAGGATTAGCGGCGGTGTTGTCATACCACTGCTTCCAGTGGTATCTAGAATAACCGTTTCTAGCTTATATCTGCAAGACAAGTCCGGATAAATAGGGACAGATTTATTTCTTATTAATGAAGCCCGAAGAATTCCAGTTCGGGTAAAAAGGGGATAGATTTATTTTCCGGATATATCGGGCGATCTCGCATTCAAATCTAAATTCTTAACCTTGCCGTCAGCTCGATAAAATAAAACTGTTCCCTTTTTCTAATCTTATTGGACTAATCGATCAACTAAGAGATTAGCCAAAGTTCAGAAACAGCGTCTCTAAAGGCGTTTGCATTCTCGTTCCCCTGTGCCGTAGCTACTGACAACCAGACATAAGACTTCACATAATTCTGAGGTACACCTACTCCGTTGGAGTACATGTTTCCTAGATTGTACTGGGCATCCGCATTACCTTGTTCAGCTGCTAACCGATACCACTTAACCGCTTCTACATCATTCTCAGGTACGCCGTTTCCGAAGTCGTACAAGCGTCCTAGATTGTTCCGGGCATCCGCATCACCTTGTTCAGCGGCTAATCGAAACCACCTCACTGCTTCTACATCATTCTTAGGTACACCGTCTCCGTTGACGTACATATTCCCTAGATTGAACTGGGCGAGTACCTGTCCTTTTTCAGCCAATAGCTTGGTTTCTTCAAAGTCCTGACCATAAGAACCCCCCGCAAACCCAATAAGCAGTAAGGCAAAAAATGTAGGTATGAAGAGCTTAATGGCTTTGTTCTCGGAATTAGCTAACTGTTCGCCCAGAATAGTATGTATAGAGGTGCAATGGAACCATTCTGACTTAAGGGCGTGTGCCCCGGGGGTGGGGTCTGGAGTAGACGGTTACTAGAAAACAGGGGTATTGGAAATTCTTATTAGTGGAACTGACAAAAACAACAAAAAGGTAGCCTTTAACCGTCTTGTTGAAAAACCCCTCTCCACTACAGCCTTCCTGCTAATTTTTCAGAGAGAGTGTTTATGATGATTTCGAAAGCCCCGCCTATATAGGCCACTAAACCCCCAAGGACTGCTAAGCCAAATACAGCGATCCAAATTATACGGTTTATAAAAGTCAGAAGGGTGTGGCCTTTGAGAAGCGCATTCGCACGGAGCTTTACATACAGCCTCTTAGAAGCTTGTTCAAACGCTTTTGTATACTTCTCTCCTGTCAGATTTAACGGCTTGAGATTCTCAGCAGACTCAACACATACTATTGCCCAAACACCAGGGTCTCGCTCATAGTTATCAAATTCTGCAAGAGCATACTCAAGAAATTTATTTTCTTTCTTTGGGGTGGCTACTTCTTCTTGTGGCTCTGGCGTTTCTGAAGACATGATTTAAAACCTTCTTATTCTTGTTGGTCGGCTCAATTATCACATAAAAAGAGGCTATTTTTAACCATTGCCTATCCTCTGGCTCTTCAGCCCTAGATAGCTCAATGAATCTAATATTGGCCTAGTTGGTTTGTCGCAGGTTGGACTCGAGTATTTACCTTTCGGGTGGTCAAATATTATTAATTGAAAAGGCGGAGTTCCCAGCCTGAAAAACTATTTTTCTTCACATTTGGCAGGAGAGAATATTTGGTTAGACGGGGGTTAAGATGTTTTTCAAGTAGGAAATCTTAGTAACATTGCTTGTAACACCGACAATAACTGAACCAAATTTAATCTATTTTTATCAATTACTTATCTCTCTAGACCACCTCCCCGCCTACCAGCTTAAAATAATATTATAGTTATATAACAATTACTTATGCCAATATATTCACGTGTATTTTGGGCATTTGTGACATCTCAATTTATTTCTCTTTTAAACACGGACTTCCCGCGCGCATAAGTTTCCTCTATTACAATGTTCGCCAATTCTGCCGGGTCAACGGTAAGTGGATTAGCCGCTAATATTACCAGGTCAGCCCGTTTCCCTGAGGTAATACTGCCCTTCTCATCTTCTTCGAAATACTGATATGCGGCACCCTGGGTAATGGCATATAAGGCTTCCAGTACTGTAGCTCTCTGTTCCGGGCCAAGGATGTAGCCACTGCGTGTTTCTCTATTTACGGTTATAGAAACCAGCCGCATAATGTCTGGGGGTACGATAGGTGAGTCGTTGTGAATCGTAAACGGAATACCACGATTTATTGTTGCTCTCACCGGGCTGATAAAGCTGGCCCGTTCGTTGCCGAAACTGAGCCGGTGCCAATCACCCCAGAAAAACGGATGCGCGGAATAATAAGATGGGATAATTCCCAATTCGCTAACGCGATCCAACTGGTCCGCTCGAATCAGCTGAGCGTGAATGACAACTGATCGGTGGTCCGGAATCGTCTCACCTTCAAGCGCGTCGCCGATGCCATCAATCATTAATTCAATTGCTTCGTCGCCATTAGCATGGGCAAGCACCGGCACTCCACGTTCCAGCAGACGATCTATTCTGCGACGATAGGCATCAGGTTCGTAACTCGGATAGGCAACGTAATCTACATCCACACCTGGTGGGCCTTCAGTATAAGGCTGGGACATCCATGCAGTACGCCCCTGAGGTGATCCGTCCAGAGTAAACTTGACCCCTCCAATGCGAACGCCACCTGTGTATTCAGTATCCTGGACAACCTGGTCCAGTGCTGCATCGCTGAGCGGGTTTCCCATAATATAAGTTACTATGTCCACTGGAAATGGGTTCTCAATTGCGCGGGCTTTTAGCGCATTTACATAATCGACACTGACATTGGCTTCCTGGATGGTGGTAATTCCGTATCCCGCATAGATCCGTGCAGCATCTCGCCGGAGCTGCCAACCCTGTTCTTCGTCGACGACGGTACCAGTCCCGGGCAACAATCTCATGGCTGTTTCTTCCATGACACCAATTGGCTCATCAGAGCCTGGCCGACGGCGCATGACACCTCCATCTGGCACCTGCGTACTCGCCGTTATATTACGCTGTGAAAGCGCCAGCGAGTTGGCCGCATTGAGATGTCCTGACACGTGGCGAATAACTATGGGATGAGTGGTAGAAGCTCGGTCTAGGTCATCCCGGTTAGGATGGCGTCGTTCGGCTAATAGCGAATCGTCATATCCGACTCCATAGATGAGCTGACCGGTAGGAATATTGTTAGTCTCAATCCAGGCCTGAATTGCACGGATGATATCGTCGATATTCCCAATCTTGCCGACCGGAGGAGAAGATAAATCCAGCAATGCTGAATAAGTTGCAACACCACTGAAATGTCCATGAGCGTCGATAAAACCAGGCAGCAGAGCTCTGTCACCCAACTCCACCAGCTCCGTTGATTCGTTTCTAAGCGCCAGAATTTCGGACTCGCTACCTGTAGCAACGATTCGATCTCCCCGTACGGCAACAGCCGTGGCCTCAGAATCGTCCATAGTGACAATGTTGTCTCCTACGAAAATGATATCGGCGAATTCGATGTTCCTCTCTTCATTGGGAAAACATGAACTCAGGATCACAACGATGAGTATCAGGATTGAATTTCTGCTATTAGGCATAGTTCTGCTCAACAGTATGTTAAGGAGTCAAATAGAGTGTGCAGGGCAATAAAAAGTTAACTCGCCCCAAGCAATGATTGTGCCATGAAACAATCTACCGAAGTCTGTTCATTCAGACGCGCGGGGGCCTAAAAAAGTAGCTGAATTTCATCCGGTCCGTTCTCCTCTTCGATAGGTACCCCCCAAGGATCTAACTCTCCTGCCAGTGCGCAAAAATCTCCGGTATCCAAAAAATGGGTATGAAGACATTCCAAGGTCGATCCAAATTCTTGTAACAGATCCACGGTCTCAGGATAACCAACTCTAGTAAAGAAACCTGACCGACCACCTCGTGCCATATCAGCTGTTGATTGGCCTAAACGGGTTATCACAGTCACATCACCACCCAGTGTCACCAAATACCGGATCAAGTCGTTGTCACCCCTTGATGCTGCATAGTGCATCGGAGTAAAACCCCATGAATCTAAAGTGTTTACATCTAGGCCATGCTCTTCCACGAGATATTTAACAGCCGGTATGAAGCTTCCAGGAACATTCCTAACACTGAAGGATCCTAACCCTGTAAACCCACCCCCTGCAGCCACATGTATCGGGAAAGCATTAAAAGCATTCGTTGGAATATACGGCAACCCCGAATCCTCCTGCTGTCTTCCATCCTGCTGCCGACGCTCTCTCATTTCTGGAGCTGGCCATGCGGTTGGGATGTTAGGATCAGCACCATAGCTAGATAGTAACTTCATGGCCTGGATATCCTGAGCATAAGCTGCACGCCAGAAAGGAGTAGCACCCTTTAGATCGGTTCCAATCTTGGTCAGTCCATATTCCCAATACCAAAGATGGGTATTGAGTCTCACATTAGGATCAGCTCCCGCTTCTAATAGAGCACTCAACACTTCGAGATATTCTGTCTTTTGCAGATCCTGAGCTCTGGGCTGAGGATAGTTGGATTTAGGCGCCCATTGTGTTTGAAGAACAGCAAATAGCGGTCCAGCTCCATCCATATTTGCTACCAGATTTGGATCAGCACCCTGTCCAATAAGAAGCATCGCCACGTCAAATTGTCCATTGAGAGTAGCGATAAGTAACGGACTTGTTTCATCTCCGCCACTAAGCTGATTAACGTCCGCCCCCCCCTCCAGTAAAGCCATTGCTGCTTCTGAACTTCCTTCTCTAGCGGCATGCAATAGTGCAGTCATTCCGCCTGTAGCTCCCACTAGTGTTTCACGGTAAGGGGGCCTTGGAAGATCTGGTCCTCCTGGATAATCTGAACGATAGTTGATTAAATCTTCAGGGTTATATTCCTGGTAAGCTTCTCCTGATTGCAAAAATTCCCTCTGCGCTCTAATAGCCGCCTGAACCTCATCTACACCGGGTTCATTGTCTTTGATCGCCGTATCCTTACTGACGACATCACCGCTTGCATCCATGACCCTGTCATTACCGATATACTCCGAGAGCTCTCGCCTTAGAAATTGACTCGCGTGCTGATCAGCTAGAACATGCTGTAGTACATCCACTATGGCTGTCGAAATAGATGGGTCCGCACCAGCGTCTAAAAGCAATTCGACAGATTCAACTCTATTCTTGGCCGCAGCGAATATCAGGGGAGTCTGTCCAGCCGACCCTTCTTTGGCGTTTGGATCAGCACCATAAGCAAGTAGAACCTTCACCGATTCAGCACCACCTACCACCTGGGAGGCCAGATGCAAAGCTGTAGCAAGGCTATTGGTAGTCGTTGCATTTACGTCTGCGCCTCCTCCCAAAAGCTTCTCAACAATGGAGCTGTTGGCTTGGCTACTAGCCAAATGAAGAGGCGTATAGCTACCTATTCTTGTCGTCGGGTTTACCTCGGCACCAGCGTCTAGAAGTAATTCCAAGATAGAAATATGTCCTAATTGAGCGGCCCAATGCACCGCTGTCATCCCATCCCCTGTCACCTCATTCAAATTAGAACCATCAGTGATCAGCCTGTCAACAGTTTCAACGTCAGCTGAGCGAGTTGCCTCTATCAACTCAGAAGCAAAACTAGTTGTGAAGCCTGACAATAAAAACAACAGTCCAAACAATCCTACAAACCGGATACGGGCAAAAACGTTCATCACGCCACCCCTCTTGGCACCCTCAAGTCTAGGCTTCCGTTACTATCGCCGAAGCCTTCCATCTCATGGCCAATACCCTGCATTAGGCTAACAAACGCGTTAGCCATAGGTGTACCCTCTGTGGCACCAATATGCAGTCCGCCATCTAGAGCTCCGTTAGCATGTCCCATCAGAAGCAATGGACATCTGCGGTGGTTATGTAAATTGGAATCTCCCATGGGGGATCCCCAAACTATTGCTGTTTTGTCTAACAAAGACCCATCTCCGTCAACCGTATTCTTCATCTTTTCCAGGAAGTATGCGACTGCACCTAAGCGATAAGTATTGATCTTATTGAAGTCCATAATATCGTCGGCAACGTTTCCGTGATGAGAAGCTCCATGAATAGACTTGGTAGTGCCACTAATCGGGAAAGTCCTATTGGACTGATCAAAACCAGTCTTAAAAGTTATTACCCGTGTCATATCCGACTGTAAAGCCAAGACTTGCAGGTCGAACATAAGCTGCATGTGTTCTTCCCATGTATCAGGAATGCCTGACGGAGCCTCCGGCATCGCTCTTTCCTCTCCACTTAGATTTCTAGCTTCCATCAGTTGAATCCGACGCTCAACCTCTCGTATATGCTGCAGGTACTCATCCAAGGCGACCCGATCCACAGCTCCAAGTGACTTTCTCATTCTCTCCACTTCTGTAACCATCCAGTCAAGCATACTTCTATCAGTCGTTCTCCTGTCGCTTCTATCTTTCTCGGTATCTCCAGCACCAAAAAGCTGCTCAAAAACGGCGCGGGGTTCCCGAATAGCTGGTAATGGTTGGTCCGGTGATGACCAAGCCAGAGAAGTGGTGTATGCACAATGGTAGTTATAAGCACACCCACCACCACGATCTACTGGCTCAATACACAATTCGAGAGATGGAAGTACCGTATCTTGGCCAAATCGTTTTGCATGAAGCTGGTCAATAGAAGTTCCGATATACATGTCAGAACCTTGAGTCTGCTTCGGATGTGCTTGAGTCAAGAAAACAGCTGTCGAACGATCATGATCGCCCCCTATCTCATCAGCATTGTAAGCTTCAGCCATCCGGCAATCAGTAGAGCTGACAATGGTGAGATAGTCCCTATAGGCCTCTAGCGGTTTCAGTTGGCTATCTGTTCCTAAGGTGAAATCTCTACCCGTTTCCGCCGGAGCAAAAAGATTTCTGGCATCTCCCCAATCACTTCCTCCAGCGCATCCCATTGACTCCTCTATACATACCAGTCTCGTCTGCTTCGCTCCAATGGACTCAGCTGCCCATGCTCGTCCCGCTGGAACCATAGCGTCCAAGAAGGGCAGTGCAACTCCTGCGCCCATCCGTCCAATAAAAGTCCTACGTGAAAGATGTTTCCCGGTTATGAATACCATATCTCTATGCTCCTTCGTCCATTGTAGCAACTGACGTTGGGACCTGCATCATCTGAAAGGGACCGCTACGCACGACCCCCAAGATGAATGAGGACATCCTATAGTCACTTGCCTCGGCTTCTTTGACAATTTTTCGTACAGTTGGTTGATCAAAATACTCAATCCGTCTTCCCATAGCATAAGCCAAAAGATTGGCTGTAAAACTACGCATGATGGGAATTGGTCGCTTCATTATTACTTCATTCAAATCCATAGGGGTGGCAAGGGGTGTTCCATCATAAAACGTACCCGCAGTATCCAACTCTCTGCCGCCTTCTCGAAATCGCCAAGCACCCGTTACATCAAAATTATCCAATGCTAGCCCTATCGGATCCATGAACTGGTGACAGGCGTTACATGTGGGGTTGGCTCTATGTTTCTCCATTCTCTCCCTAGTGGTAAGAATTCTTCCGGCTTCAACACCTTCAGTCGCTTCCAACGCCGGTATGTCCGGCGGTGGCGGTGGCGGTGGCGAACCTAACATGACCTCCATCACCCATTTCCCCCTTAACACGGGCGAGGTTCTGTCAGACATCGAAGTCAACATGAGAACACTTCCATGTCCCAGTAGGCCACGTCTAGTCTCATCTTTATAAGTAACTCGCTGGAATTCATTTCCTATGATCCCTTCTATCCCATAGTGGTTGGCAAGCCTCTCATTCATAAATGTGTAATCTGCCGAAACCAACTCCAACAAACTTCTGTCTTCTTTGACGAGGTTTTCGAAAAATAATTGGGTTTCCCGGATCATGTCTTCTTTGAGTTGCCCCGTAAAATCAGGATATAGATAGGGCTCAGGCTCATTCTTGCCAGCTTCTTGCAACCTCAACCACTGAGAGGCAAAACTAGTTGCTAAATTGCTAGATCGCGGATCCGACAGCATCCGTACAACTTGGGTTTCCAGCACATTGGGATCGGAGAGTTTGCCCTGATTAGCCAACCCCCTCAGTTCATCGTCGGGACCCGATCCCCAAATAAAGAATGATATGCGTGAAGCTAAGTCACTTTCATTCAACTGATATAGCTGCCCAGGAAGAACGTCCTCGGGTTGCTCTTCAAGCCTAAACAAAAATTCTGGGCTAGCAAGAATACTTTGCAGAGCAGTCCGGACACCTATCTCAAAGCCAGAATTCTGTGCCGATCGATCATAAAAACCCATTGGTCCAGAAAGATCTTGGTCAGTTATGGCACGTCGATAGGCTTGTGTAGCTACTCGAGAAATAATCTGCCGCGCACATTCATACTCTTCACCTTCGGTGTTCGGATTGCAAGAAAAAATCTTTGTCCTGCTTCGTGTTTCCGATACAGGACCAGGCTTAACAGGGCCAGTGACCATTAAATCAGCCAAATGTGGAAGAGCCGTTATTCCATAGTTAGCCCACTGTATAGCATCCTCTCCTCCCACAAACGACCAATTGAATGGACTAAGCCGATCTTCGTAAGGACCTTCGATGCGTTTCACGAAAGCAGCTGCTATTTGATGTTGGCCTGCCGATACAAAAATAGGCTTTGTCTGAATCGGTATCGTTCGGCCACCATTATGTTCAAGGGCTAACTGAGCGACACCTCTTCCATCAATCGATATATCCAGATCTTGTCCGGGAAGACCTTTACCGAAAAGAGTCTCTATCGAAATGACGTACTCCCCATCTGTGGGGAAATCATGTTTGACTACCATACCCCCTCTTGTCCCAAAGGGAGTGCCTTCCAAATGATCCCATGCGTGTTGTGAGATATGGATAGGAGTAGTGTATTTAGAAGAAGCTGACAAAGCTTCTGGATTCCCCAGTGCAATGCGACTGACTTCTGCTGCTGCCCTCAGATACGACTGCAAAAGAGTGCTAGAAAGACCTTGCGCAGCAGATAAATTATTAAAATTCCCCAAGAATGTATCTTCTGGAAGCCAGCGACTTGCATCTATTTCCAAATCGAAAAGCTGCAGCACACTTTTTTCATACTCTGCTCTGGTTAATCTCTGGAATCTTCTAACTCCCGGATTTGGATTCGCAGCAGCGATCTCGTCCACCCTTGTCTCTAGCTCTTCTACCAGAGCCAGAAGAGTCTCAGGGCTCGGCCTCGGCATACCCGGTGGAGGCATCATGCCAGCCCTTAATTTTCGAATCATCTTTTCAGCTATCGCAGGCGTGTTCGGAACATTTTCTACCTCGAATCCACTCAAAGAGAGATTCCCCGTCATCATCGCATCGTTATGACATACCTGGCAGTACGTCTGAACGACTCCGGTTAGCGTCGCAGCTTCGATTTCAAGACTGTTAGGAGAATAGATTTCACTAGCGTCCACCGAGGGAGCATCAGGAACCTGCCCAACCAGTACTTGGGTTGACCCCAGTGCTACAGCTAGGACAGCGGTAACGAATCTTTTCATCATATTGATTGACCTGTATGTCAACGAATTACGCACAGGAAACCGAAAATTGCCTGTAATTTCAATTTCCGCTTCTTTAACCAAATTTATGCCCAAATAGAAACTATTCCACTGGGAAAGCTAGCGTAATCCAGCCATCCTAGCCAGATAAAGCAACTCCCCCAACAACCCCTCACAAAAGGGCAGAAGGCAACGTTAGCAGACTAGCATAAAGATCGATCGCATACCAAAAATTTACGATTCTTAAGTTCTTATCAAGTGCATGCTAATTGTTATCGTGATTGGTTACAGGAACTATTATCGCTGGTTTTCCTGCAACCCTTGTGAACACTCACAATGGCAGGATGCCTCCCATACCAGCAGCTGCGACCAGCATCCATAGAAGCAGTATACTCGTCAATAACTTAGGCTTAGATGTATCAAATTTTCGCCTTTTCGGGCTGGTTTTTGTGGTCACTCCCCTGCGAGCGAACAATTGATTTATTCATACCAATGAAACAATGCAAACCTGGTTAAGTTATTAATTTATGAGTGCCCCCTGTATCTTAAAGTTGATATTTCTTTTATTGAGGCTTAACTTGTCAGTACATTCAGTATCGATAATCTTCGGAAAAGAATCACACATACATAAAAAGTAGGTAAACCACATGAAAACTAGAATAAAGCTGTTTGTTTTAACCTTTACATTCATCACCTTAGGTTTGCCCGTGTACACACTCGCACAAACTAAAATCTCTTATGGGCTGGACCAGCTGCAATACGGTGAACTGTACCTACCTGCCGGCGACGGGCCGTTCCCGGTAGTCACTTTTTTACATGGCGGGTGCTGGCGCTCTTCCGAACGTATGATCAACGGCTATCGCGCCATGTCCAAAGCTATGACCGAACATGGCATTGCTGCTTGGAACCTACAATATAGGGGTGCCACAAGCCCCGGAGGCGGGTGGCCAGGCACCTGGCAGGACATCGCCAATGGGTTTGATACACTGAAAAAAATTGCCGAAAACTACCCCGTAGATTTACAACAAGCGGTCATCGTAGGCCATTCATCTGGCGGACATTTCGGTGCCTGGCTAGCTATGCGCTCCCAGTTACCGTCCAACAGCGAGATCTATGTTGAACCCCAGGTGAACCCGATGGCGCTGGTCATGACGGACGCCTACATCAACCCGTTGATGATCGACTCTATTGGGGAAACAGGAGAGATTTACTGCGGTGAACCCTTGCTGGAAAAATTAGTTGGTGGTTCGGTGGAAGACAACATCGACAACTTCCTGCAAATCTCTCCCCTGGAGTGGCTGCCGTGGGGCATCCCGCAAGAATATGTTGTAAGCACCTACCGCTATCCAGTTTCTTTGCCCCGGGTGCTGGCCCAGGGCAAGACATCGATGCGCACGCCACCGGATTATCCAGCACTAGCAGTGATAGCAGGAGATGAAATCAACGTGCGCCTGATCAGCAACGAAAACCATGGCGACTTCACGCGAAAGGGATCGCGAGGCTATGACGCCGCCATTTCCGCCGTATTACGTTTATTAGGTAAGGCTACGGAATAGCGGGTCGCAACAGGAGAAGAAATCTCGCAAGGAAGCTTATTCAAACCATCAACACGATAGCCTAGTTTGACCAATATAAGGATGGGAGGCTGTTCTGCTAGGAGAAAGTGAAAGGCGGAAAGAAAATTAACGAATATCTATACGGAGAGTGAAAATGGAGCTGAAACGTATCAGTCTAGGTCTAATGCTAATTGTAACTTTGGTAGCGCCTGGATGCGTAAAAGAAAGTGAGTCACCCAACAGTCGGTTTGAAGTAACCAAAGGTGGCGACGACCGGAGCGGTCCTTATGACGTCATACCAGGTTGGTGGAAGCCAGCGCCAGATCACGATGAGACTTGGACTTGGGGGTCAGCTGCGGGTGTTTGGCCAGACACTCCCGATAGGATCTTGGTTGTGATGTGGGGAGATCAAAGGAGACAGTCTCCACGGGGAGAAGGTAACGAGCTCCAGAGGAATTTTCTTGTAGCTGTCGATCGCGATGGTAATATCACTGAAAATTGGTCTCAATGGAATTCGATTTTCAATCGTCCTCATCAGATCTATATCAATCCGTATGATCCTGAGCGTGCTATATGGGTGGATGAACGAGGTGGGAATGGTGTGCACGAAGCAATCCTTAAGTTTAGCAATGACGGGAGCGAGCTCCTGTTACGTATGGAAGATCCCAACCCTGTTTTTGGTGAAGGCGGGCCGAATCCACGTGAAAACCCAAACCCAGGGCCCTTAGATTTCGGGCAGAATGCAGTACTTGCCTTCCTTCCCAATGGCGATTTTCTATTGGGTGACGGTTACCAGAATGGTCGTGTCGTTCGCTATAATTCGGATGGTGAATTTCTATCCGAGTTCGGTTCGGTCGGAAGTGGACCAGGGCAATTCGATTTAGTCCATGGAATTGCAGTAGATAAAGAGAATCGGATTTATGTATCGGACCGGAGGAATCACCGGATCCAAATTTTTACTGAAGATGGAACACTCCTCGATGAGTGGCCGAACATTTGGGATCCCGTGGCTATTATGATTGATGTGAATGACTTTGTTTGGATTTTGGATGCGACGTTGAATCGCATTCTCAAATACAATATAGACGGTCAATTACTGGATTATTTCGGGACCTATGGCGAGTCGTCGTCGCTTGGTCGTCCCGGATTTACCTGTTCAGACGATGTGGCAGTTGCAGAGGCCGGGCTTGATACGGACCATACGGGAGCTTGCGGTGGCTTTTCTCTTCCGCATCAGATGAGTATTGACTCAGAAGGAAATCTTTACGTGGCACAGTTTGGTGGACCTTGGATTGATAAGTATGTACCAAAACCGGGTGCAGACCCCTCGAGGTTGATCGGCCAACCACTGGGGCCTTGATGTCCCAGGGATTTAAAGAATGAGTACAGGTCTGTTATTGATCCTCATCGAGAAATGGCAGAGAGTATGTCGAGACTTCGGTTTTTTCCCGAAACAAAGAAGGGAGGAAATTTTGGACTTCCCAACTTTTGTTAGACACTTTCTAATCTAGGAAGTCCAGCTCTCCATTATTGGGGGTTTAGACAATTACTTAATCAGGTGACTCCTATCCGGCGAAGGTTTTGAATAGCAGCATCGTCATACCCCAGCTCCCGCAAGATGTCGTTGGTGTCGGCGCCCAGGCGAGGACCGGGCTGGTTGGGAATAGGGTCAGTCATTCTCACCGGACTTTGCAGATTTTTAAGGGCAGGCCGGTTCGGGTGCGCGGTGGTGACTACGCCCGCCCGGTCGAGTAAAAAGGGATTCTCCAGCGCATCGGCAATGCCATAGACCGGCGCACATGGAACATAACCGCCCAGTACAGCCATCCAGTGTGCTGTTAATTGCGTCGATAAATGAGCGTCGAGCATTTCCGTCAACAAGTCCCGATTTTCCCGCCGGGCTTGTCCTGTCTGGAACTCTTTCCGCCCTGCCAATTCCTGCGCACCAATGCGCTCACAAAATATTTCCCAAAACTGATCCGTTTGGGCCATGACAAACAGCCAGCTATCACCGGTTTTGAATAATTGGGAAGGAGTTACGGTCGGGTGTGCCGAGCGCGGAGAGCGGGAGGTCTCGATGCCCTCGTTCAAGTACCAGGCGCCGATGTAGCTTAATTGATGCGAGGCTACATCGAACAAGGCGACGTCGATATCGCGGCCCTCACCGGTCTCGCGTGCTTTCATAACCGACGATACCAAAGCGAGGGAAGTGGTGAGTCCGGCCAAGTGATCGATAATCGACAGACCCATGCGCGCCGGGGGCCCACCTGGTTCACCGGACATGAAGAGGTAGCCAGTTTCGGCCTGCATTAAATAATCAAATCCGGGCCAGTCCCGTCGTGGCCCGTCGCGACCATAAGCAGATATTAGACCACAAACAATTTTCTGATTGTGGCCCTTGAGCTGGTCATAAGTCAGGCCCAGTTTTTTCGGTTGATCGCCGCGTAGATTGCACAGCAAAGCGTCTGCTGTTGACACGAGTTTACCGAAGATTTCTTTTCCCTTATCGGCCTTGAGGTCAAGGGTCAGCGAACGTTTGTTGCGGTTAAACGCCTGGAAAGACAGGCTATCCAGGTTACCCAAATCACCCCCGGGTCCCATCTGACGGATCGGGTCACCTTTCTGCGCACGGTTTTCAATTTTAATGACTTCGGCACCTAGATCAGCCAATTGTAAGCTGCCGTAGGGACACGCTGCGTAATGTTCAACCGCGATGACGCGGACGCCCTCCAAAGGCAACATCAGGCCGGATTCCGCGAGACTATTTGCCTCGAAATGATGATCCGCTGCATTTCATTGATGTCCTTGCCGCTGCACTTCAGTGACACATCAAGATAATAATGTTCGATCGGAAATTCCTTTGAATAAGTGTATGCGCATGGCCTCGGAACTGTTTTCCATCGCCGCTTCGCAGCGGGTCGCCATATCGTCTAGTTTCAACTGGGCCGACTATAGCAAGAATAAATATCCTTTTCTTAGATCGAACAATCAGCAATGCATAGAATAAAGGGGACGGGGGGAATAAATTTTAATCCCTCCGCCCCCTTTTATTGTTCTAGTTTTTCAACCTGAACACGTGCAGCGCGTTGCCAGTGCGAGGGTGATTAATCTCCGGCGCGAGAGAGGCTGGACCCAATCTCGGGCTGCCGCCCCCGAGTCCGGTCGACACTGCGACATATTGCGTGCCGTCTACCTGAAACGAGACTGGAAAGCCCTGCACCGACGTGCCGAGCCTAGTTTGCCACAGCAACTCACCTGTCTTTACATCGACCGCTCGAAAACGGCGGTCGAGATCGCCAACAAAGGCGAGCCCACCTGCAGTCGAGAGCACACCGGTCAGGAACGGTGCCCGTTGCTCAATACTCCAGACTTCCTCCATCGTCTCAACGTCGAACGCGGCAAGCTTGCCGAGGTTGCCGTTGGTTCCTGGCATCTCGAGAAACGGTCGCGATGCCAACCCGACGCCGCCCGAACCTTCTACCAATGCTACCTCTGCGCCAGTCATCTCCATGCAGGTCTGCGCCAGGGGAATAACAAGGAGCCCTTCACCCGGGTGATGACTCATCGGGTGCCAGTTCTTGCCGCCAGCGGTGCTGGGACACGACGACATTGCTTCATTGACCCTGGCGTTGCGAATGTCCTGCCGGTAAGTAACGACACCAGTGTTCGGGTCTATCCGCTCGAACACGTTTTGATAGACCGTTTCCTTGAAGTCGAGAAACTCGCCAGTTCTGCGGTCGTTCTTCCACAAGATGCCGTGTTTGCCGACACTGAACACTACCGGACGCCCCGCAACATCGACCAGCACCCTCTCAAACACCTCGTCAAGATCGAGCGTTTCGCCGGGGACATGTTGGAAGTACCACTCAAGCGAGCCATCGTCAGGGTGAAGCGCAAGGGTCGAGTTGGTGTAAAGCGCCGCGTCATCCACTGTCATACCGCGACTCGCCGCCACCCACGGTTTCGGCTGCGCCACTCCGAAGTAGATGAGGTCTAGGAGTGGGTCGTAGCTGCCGGTAATCCAGGTATCGCCGCCGCCTCGGATCTGGTTGGGCAGGTTCGCCCACGTATCGCCGCCTGGCTCGTCCGACCGTGCAACTGTGTTGAAGGTCCAGAGCGATTGGCCCGTGTCAGCGTCGATCCCGCTGATATAGCAGCCGACTGGGCTAAAGCGCTCACAGCCGTTGAGCCCTTGCACTATATTACCGCTAACGACCATCGGCCCGCTCGTGCTTTGGTGACCTTGGGTGTTGTCGCCGAACCGCATGGTCCACAGCATCTCGCCGGTGGCCGCATCGAGTGCGACCATCCGCGCATCGGATGTAGCCAGGAAGACCTTGTCCTCGTAGATCGCAAGATTACGGCTCATCCCAGAGTACCCTTGGGCTTCAATCCCGACTTCATGCTCCCAGATCAGGTCACCAGTGCGCGCGTCGAGCGCCTGCACCAAATTGCCGAAATTAGTCAGGTATATGACCCCGTCGTGCACGATCGGTGAGGGCGCATTCCATCCGCCTTCGGCCATCGACCATGTCCACGCGAGCTCGAGATCCTGCACGTTGTCTCGGGTAATTGCGTCAAGCGAACTGTAACTCCAGGCCTGGTAGTTTCCCCGGATCATCAGCCAGTCGTCGGGAGAAGGAGACCGCAGCATCTCATCGGTGACCGGTCTGAAGTTCGGCACGGTGCCAGTCACTCTGAGTCCTGCCGGCGCGCTTTGTGAACGCCCCTGTGGTGGTGCCTGCATCTGCGCTCTGCCCGACTCTGCACGGGCCGCGGTTGCTGTTGCTCGCCGTGCCGCCAACCCGCTAATCGACACCGTCGTTATATCGGTCAGCTCGACGTCGCTCGCAGCAACATCATTGGCCTGAAGCAGGTAAGCCACGATGTCAACATAGGCCTCATCACCAAGGCGACCGGGTTGGTCAGGGGGCATCGACGTGCTGATGCGGTCGAACAGGGCGGCAGGGCTCAAGTCACCCCACAAGTTCATGAAATTCAGGCCGGCCAGCTGCGGCGCTTCGAAGCTACCCTGGAAGTCGGTGCGGTGACAACTCGCGCAGGCGCGCACGTAGATGTCACCGCCTCGTATGGCCTGGGCCGCCGTGAATCCGCCAGTCTGCCCCGGTTCCTGCGCAGTCAGGCTCATCACCATCACGACCGCCAGGGCGCCGGTGATACCAGCAAAGTATGTCGCCGTTACTCGTTGGCGTCGCGCGTCATTGCATTGGGTCATTGGTTCCAAGTCTCCTAACTCGCCTGGTCTTCGACTCGCGACCGAGAGAGAATGTTAAACATGTCATAGTCGCCCTTGTGGCAAGCGCACCCACACCCCCGCTGCGTGGTCTTCTTCATCGGGAACGCAGCGCCCAAGGGAGGGGTGCATTGTGGTCATTATGCGAGACTTTTCAGCGCAACAGTTCCAAAGAAACTACCAGCTCGATAGCCGTATTAGCAAGCGATAAATGGGCGGAACAATATCTTGTGCTGCCCTCGTCAAGCTTTACCACTACAATAGAAAAACGTAAGATAGGCCACCATGTCAAATCTCACCGTAACCCGTGCTGTCAGTGCCCGTATTCCTACCGAATACGGAGAATTCGAGCTCGTCTATTACAGCAATAGCCTTGACGATAAGGCACATCTTGCATTCTGTATGGGAGATCTTAGTGTGGGAGAGAATATTCTTGTTCGAATGCACTCGGAATGCCTTACCGGCGATATCTTTGGTTCACGCCGATGTGACTGTGGTGAACAGTTGGATCGGTCACTGCAACTTATCGCTGAGAAGGGCCAAGGCGTCCTAATCTATCTCCGCCAGGAAGGCAGGGGTATTGGCCTACTGCAAAAGATTCATGCCTACAACCTGCAGGATGCGGGTCATGATACTGTCGATGCCAACTTGCTACTGGGGCATCAAGCAGACGAACGCGACTACACTGTCGCCGTCCGCATTCTGGAAGAGCTCGACGTAAAATCAGTTCGCCTTATTACCAACAACCCCGGCAAAATTAGCGCACTAGAAGAGGCTGGGATCAAGGTAAACGACCGGGTCGAACTTGATGATTTCGCCAATCCAGAAAATTCACGCTATCTGCAGACCAAGGCGCGACGCATGAACCACTTGTTGCCTTTGACAAACACACCCCCCCTGACTACGGACAGTGACTCCCATAAATCTCAACCAGCAGATTGAAAAGTGGCTGCATGCCCGTGCCTCGTCTTTTCAATCTGAAAACAGGCCATTCATAACGCTTTCCTATGCGCAAAGCTGGGATGGCAGCATTGCTAGGCGCTGCGGAGAATCGGTAAATTTTAGTGGCAAAGAGTCCATGGAATTGACTCACCAACTGCGAAGCCTACATGACGGTATCCTGGTTGGCATAGGCACCGTACTCAGTGATGATCCGCAACTGACTGTTAGGCAGTGGTCTGGATCAAACCCTCAGCCTATTGTACTGGACAATAAACTACGCACGCCGCAGTCAGCTAAAATTTGTCATCACCCCGATAAGCAATGCTGGATATTAACAGTACAACCCGATAATAAGCCTATGGGCGACAAGGCGGATATCCTAACTGTGGCCAGTGCTGATGGAAGCGAGCAACAGGTTCCCTTAAGCGCAGCCATGAATCTGCTCAAAGAGCGGGGTATCAAGAGCCTGATGGTGGAAGGCGGAGGCACGGTCATAACGGCCTTCCTGAAGGCCCGTCTGGCCGATGCCCTGGTTTTAACTGTCGCGCCCCGACTTGTGGGCGGATACAAAGCGGTTGGTGATTTACAAACTGAGGGCTGTGATGTTCAGCTGAGTATTGATCCACTACATACTGCGCCTGCCGGCAAAGATCTTATCGTGTGGGGCGATTTACAATATGAAGGAAGTGACCGGTGAGAGCGCGCCAACTCTACTTCGTAAAACCCCGTCAAATCGAAATCCGCGAACAACAACTACCATCGCTGCAGCCCAATCAAGTGGTGGTCAAGAATCTTTATTCGGCTATCAGTGCCGGCACCGAGATGCTGGTTTATCGCGGTCAGCTTCCCGATGGCATGCCTCAGGGTGAAAGCCTCGCGGCTTCCAAGGCTCAGACAATTAACTATCCCACACAATATGGCTATGCCTGTGTCGGTCGCATAGAAGAGACTGGCAAGGAAGTGGACGCCAGTTGGGTCGGAAAAATGGTCTTCTCGTTTCAACCCCATGCAAGCCTCCACGTTTGTACTATGGACGCCATTATTCCCTTGCCCAAGGGAGTAGATCCCAAGCAGGCCGTTTTTCTTGCCAATATGGAAACGGCTGTTAACCTTGTCCAGGATGGCAACCCACGACTCGGTGAACGCGCAGTGGTGTTGGGCCAGGGCATTGTCGGTCTTTTGGTGTCCAGTGTTTTAGCTGAATTTCCACTTGCAGGCCTTTATGCTGTGGAATCCACCGATGGAAGACGGGTCTTGTCGGGTCAGGCGGGCGTCCAGGCGACATTTAGCCCCGGCTCTGACAATGATATCAATGCCCTGAGTGAGAGACTGAGGTTGAATGAGTCTTGCGGCGGAGCCGATGTGGTTTTCGAACTGACAGGCTCTCCGGCAGCGTTGAATCTGGCGGTAGATTTGTGTGCCTACTCCGGTCGCATCGTCGTGGGTAGCTGGTATGGAACCAAGAGCGCTCTGATTAATCTGGGCGAGAGATTTCATCGTAACCGCATGACAATAGTTAGCAGTCAGGTTAGTACTATTGCTCCAGAGATCAGTGGTCGCTGGGACAAAGCGAGGCGCTTCTCGGCGGCATGGGATATGGTTATAAAGTGCCAACCCGCACAGTTTATTAGTCACAAACTACCCTTTACAGAGGCGAACGAGGCTTATCGATTACTAGATGAATCGCCTGAGAATGCTACCCAGATAATTTTCGATTATCAGGAATAAGTTTATGTAGTCGGTGCTTCGTCAGGATGTTGAAGTAACAGTATTGACGTTAGAGGGTTTATAAATGTACACAGTTTCAGTAAGACGTGACCTTATAGCAAGGCACTATCTCATCGGTGGCGACTGGGGTGCCGAAAACGATCCACATTCACATCACTACGTGATTGAAGTCCGGCTGGAGGCCGCTGAGCTAGGTCAGCACGGCTACCTCGTAGACATCGTGAAAATTGAGGAAGAATTGCAGGCTGCCGTCGACTATTTTGGCGAGAGCATGCTAAATGAGCTGCCCGAATTCGAGGGGCTCAACCCAAGCATTGAGCATTTCAGCCGTATCGTTTGTGGCAGGCTGCTTGCGGGCATCGCGCCGCCGGGTTCAGGCCACTTTACTGCTAGGATCTGGGAGAACGATACCTGCTGGGCTGCCTACGCCATGGATTATTGAGACTATTCAAACCCGTGCCTGCTGCCAGTAGCAGGCTCAATACTTCACCGGGCAATTCAGGTCTCAGTCTCAGCAGTTGCGGATAAGGGCGACTGTAAGCCCGGCAAAATCACTGCGCCCGCCAATAGAATTACCACGTCACGCAGGCGCATCAGCAGGATCAGACCGGCCGCTGTCGGCAAGGGCAGAGCAAGCGTTTGAAATGCCCAAAAAAGGCCTGCCTCAACGCTGCCAACACCACCGGGCAAGGGCAGTAGAAAAGCCAAACGCACCACGGTAAAAAGAAATATAAAGGTCGCGAGGTTCAGCGGCACATCAACGAAGCTAAGTAACAGCCAAAACTCAGCGATCATGCCAGCCCAGGCCAATAGCGACAGACCCAATGCGGCTCCAAGAGCAAGCCGCTGCGCCGCAAAGATTTTTTGCAGTGATTCATTCAATTGTGAGAAATGAGCATCCAGATTGCGCAGACGTTCATGGTCTTGCCAGCGGCTGGTCAGGCGTTTTATCCAATCGAGGATGCGCAGCGGATGCCATAATATATACCAGCCAAATAGCCCCATGAGCGCTATCAAACCCCCTAAAACGAATGTAGTGATATGCCAGTCGACAAAAACCACGGAGCGCGAAGTCAGCAGAGTAAGCACTGCCAATAGCAAGACGGCAAAATTAATCCACAGCTCGTAGAAACGATCAAGACCAACCGCTAGAAAGGCGGCATGGCCAGGCACAGAATATCTCCTCCACAGCCAGTAAACCTGCAGCGGTTCTCCTCCGAACTGAGGGCCGGGTGTCACAAAACTAATTACCTGACCGGCCTGACGCACTTTTAATAACTGCAAGAATCGACAGGGTAGCCCCATAGCCCGTGTCAGAGCAAGCCAGCGTCCAACAAGTAGTGCAATGATAAATAGATTCAGGGCAAACCAGCCCACCCATTGTGAGAATTGTAGATTCGTAACGGTCTGCAATAGATTGGTAAATGGCAGCCTGGAAAATATCCACGCCACCAGCCCCAAGGCTGCCAACCAGGCCATGTAACGCATGTTGAGAGAAAAGCGAAAAGAGTCAGTTGGTGATTTCAAGCGCCATCATACCCGTTGAGCCAACGATCATCTTTTTGCCACAGGCTAAAGCGCCCAGTGCCAAGAAGCAGCAACCAAACCACACTACTGAATAGAATATAGTCCACCGGTAGCATTCGATTGCTAATGTAATACCAGCTCAGCAGACCGACCAAGATTAGGCTGAAATAGCGTCCGGCGACCCCCAAGACGATCATTACCGACACCAAAATAAAACCACCGATCATCACATTGCTCATCCATGTCGGCGTGCTGCTCGGCAGAAGTGGCAGTCCAGATTGTAATAGCGATGCTGCCAGCGTCACTACGACAACAACTCGCAAGCCCGGTTGCAACACAATCTGACTAAAATTGGTAAGCCGCTGAAAGCGCCGATCCATGGCTTCGGCATGTCGGTCTATGCGCCCACTTACAATCAACCAGTCGATCAAGAATCCGAGCATCGCAGGCAGCATGAAGGCAAATCCGGCAAGCGTTGTAATTGGAGGATATACCAAGGGCCACAGTGCCACCGCCAGAAACCCCATTTGAAAGCCGGCCCAGGTTCGTCTATGCAAATTCGGCGGCAGGGGATAAACCGGCAAACCACGTGAATTTCGCCAAAGTACTCCCGCGTTAAACAGATAATAGGCAATACCAAACAGCAGGTAGCTCCAATGCACCTGACCGTAACCGAAGGCCAGCAAGGAGGCGATTGCCAGGCCGAGCGCATCGGAGATGGTATCCAATTCAATGCCAAGTAAGCTAGTCTGCCCGGTGCGGCGAGCCACATAGCCGTCGACTCGGTCCAATACCGCGGCGAAGAGATATAGCATGCCGGGTAAACAGGCCAGCGCTGGTCCGTCGGGCCACGGCTGCATCAGGAAACCCGCCACGGCGGCGACAAGCCAAGCACGCAGCAAGGTGACCCGATTGGCCCAGCCAAGCTTTTTATAAAGTGGCGCCTCCGGGCTCGGGCGGTTAAGCGTCAGGCGCTGCCTTGTCTGATAGCAGAGAAAAGCCCAGATCAGCCCAGCCTGCACAAACCATTGCAGTGCGCCCTGCCAATGCCAGCTCAGACCCAGCAGAATGCTCCCGATTGCCAGCCAGGCAACGCCCCACCACCCAAGGCGAGCCAACTCACGTTTGAGTGATCCATCGATCGCTTGTTGTGCCGCAAGATTCAAAGTATCTGACATCAGGCAACAATACCAAACCAAAGGCGATAAACCAAAGGGCCAATAATCGAGAAGCTTGAGAGACGAACAGACTGGCGGATAAGTTATGCGCATCACAGCCAGCCTTATGCTAAATTGGTTAAAAATAAATCCCTCCGTCCCCTTTAATTAAATGATCTATTTCGCATACCCAGGTGATCTCGAAACCCCAACCGGCGGCTATCACTATGATCGCCGCTTGATTGCAGAGCTTCGCAACATGGGTATCAGAGTGGAAACCTTGGCGCTGCCGCACTGCTCTGACACGCCTAATCAACAAACCTTAGCAAGCGTCCGGCAAACACTGGCGGCTATACCAGATCAAGCCGTGGTGATGATCGATGGACTGGCTTTCGGTGTTCTGGATGATCTAGCAGTGGAAGAGGCGCAGCGACTAAAACTGGTTGCCTTATGCCACCACCCGCTGGCACTGGAGACAGGGCTTACTGAGCCAATAAAACAGGCATTGCTGGATTCGGAGCGACGCGCGCTAAGTTGTGCGCTAGCCACAGTGGCTACCAGCGAGCATACCCGTCAGATCCTGATCGATCAGTTTGCCGTGACGGCCGAAACTATCTTGGTAGCGCTACCTGGCACCGATCGTGTTGCCTTCGCGCCTTGTGACGGCGACCCGATCCGACTGCTAACCTTAGCATCACTGACTCCGCGCAAGGCGCATGACGTACTTATCGATGCGCTTGCTGCACTTGAATCTCTGCCCTGGCAAGCACGCTTTGTGGGTGGCAAAGACTTCGATCCTGCCTGGGCTGAAAGCATGCAGAGGCGAGTAAACCGGCTGAACTTGTCGCAGCGCATCCATTTCACTGGGGCCGTGGAGGATACACAACTCGAATACCAGCAAGCGGATGTCTTTGTCCTACCCTCACGATTCGAAGGCTATGGCATGGTGTTCGCTGAAGCGTTGGCGGCCGGATTACCGGTGGTCGCGGCGCGAGTCGGTGCAGTACCGGACGTGGTGCCCGAAACGGCTGGTCTTCTAGTAGCCCCAGACGATACCGAGGCATTGACCGAGGCACTGTTTAATATTCTGACCAGTGACCCATTGCGCCGACGCCTGCAAGCCGGCGCTAGGAATGTGGCCGCAACACTGCCTTCCTGGATTGACACGGCAAGCCTCGTGACCCGCAAGTTAGAAGAGGTAAATAACGCATGATAGGTTTCAGTATTGACTGGCTAGACCTGCGCGAAGGAGCAGACCAACGTGCACGCGAACACAAATTGCTGGAACAGGCGCAGCTGTGGCTGCGAACAGAAAGTGGGCAGAGAACGGGCAACGTCATAGTAGATCTTGGCGCGGGCACCGGTTCCACTCTGCGTGCTTTCGACATTTCCGCCACGTCCACCGCTCAAGTCACTGAACAGGAATTGCCAAGCTGGCGCTTGGTGGATCAAGATGCAGCACTGCTAGCAGAAGCCAATACTCGTAACGGGGTTTCGCACCAGTTGCAGACCTATGAACTTGACCTCACAGATATTGCCGCCCTGCCGCTGCAAGACGCGAAGTTGGTAACCTCCTCTGCACTATTCGACCTAGTGTCTGCCAATTTTATTGACAGCTTTGTCGCCGCACTACAGAGCCAGTGTCAGCCTCTCGGCTTCTATGCGGCACTGAACTACGACGGCACTACTTACTGGACACCTGCCCATCCCTTGGATGAGACTGTACTCAGTGCTTTTAATCGCGATCAGCAGCGGGACAAAGGTTTCGGCATGGCGCTGGGACCAGGTGCGTGCGCATATATGGAACAGGTATTCAAGAGTTCAGGCTTCAGGGTGCTTTCTGCTGATAGCCCCTGGGTGTTGGGCGCAGCTGAAAGCAAGCTGGTGGATGTACTTATCAGCGGTATAAGTGAAGCGGTGTTAAACGATCTGGCGCTGGATAAAAAATCACTGCAGGACTGGGTCCAGTTCAGAAAAGCTAATTCGGCAACCGGCACCTGCGTAGTTGGGCACACGGACCTGTTAGCGCTGCCGAATGCGCGGTCAAACTGAAACACGCTTTGCAACACCCTTTACTCATTAACAACAGTCCCTTATGCTGGTTTGATTAGCGGATAGTCTCAGCAAAAACCATTAATCACTAATTTCGAGGAGGCCCATGCAGCATTCTTACGCAAGCCTAGCCCGGTCAAGCCTGACCCTACTGACCACCTTAGTGGTGACTGCCGGCCTGGCTCAGGCCGAGCCGGCAGACTGGGAAATCGATCCCGAACATTTCTCAATTGCCTTCGAAGCCGGTCATGTTGGGTACCAAAAACAACTCGGTCTGTTTCTCGAGGGATCGGGAAGTTTTCGTTATGATCCCGATACTCGCAAACTGAGCAGCGGACGCGTCGAGATACAGGCGGACAGCATCTTCACTAATCTCAATGCACGTGACAAACACCTAAGTGGAAGAGATTTCCTTAGTAGCAGGCGTAACCCACTCATCGTATTCGAGGCCACCGACTTTACCTCAAACGATGGTGACATAAACGGAAGGCTGGCCGGCAACCTGACTCTACTAGGTGAAACCCACCCAGTTACCCTGAAAGTCATCATCAACAAGCAGGCGGAGTATCCATTCGGGCACCGTCGTGAAACGCTGGGCATATCAGCCAGCACTACGATTACTCGAAGTCTCTGGGGCATGGACTACGGCGTGGCAGATAACCTAGTTGGTGACGAGGTAACACTGCGCTTCGAATTTGAGGCACTTAGACAATAGTAAATAAAGGGGGCGCAGGGATTAAAAGCATTATGTGCCTAGATTAATATCATGCAACTATCTAAATTAAAGGAGGCAGCTGACGCTGCCCTATTATTCAAGGCGTCATATGCCTGATCAGCCCGATTTCCAATAATTAAGCGGAGTCCTACCATGCAAAGAAAACTCACCCCTACCTTCGTCTGTACTCTATTGTTCTGTGCAGTATTCGTCACATCCCAGTCACTCCATGCCCAGCTTTCTGACACGGCGGCCTGGAACGCTACTGTACAAAATGACTTCCGGGTAATTTCCAATATCACCTATATGAAAGCCAACAATATGGAATTAAAAGTGGACGTGTACACGCCACGAAATTCCGAAGAGCCGGTGCCCACTTTCATCTACTATCATGGTGGCGGCTGGGTTGGCGGCAGCAAAGAAGCGAGTGTTTTGCGCTTGATGCCCTTTCTGGAACAGGGCTGGGCGGCGGTCAATGTGCAGTATCGCCTCGGCGATGTGTCTCTTGCCCCTGCAGCGGTTGAAGACAGCCTCTGCGCACTGCGCTGGGTTGGCAGAAATGCGTCGCAGTATGGATTCGATACTGATCGATTGGTGGTCTCGGGAAATTCAGCCGGTGGTCATCTTGCGCTAACCACGGGAATGTTGCCGGCAGACAGCGAGCTTTACAGGCAATGCGCTGACATGGAAACTCCAGACGTAGCTGCCATCGTCAACTGGTATGGCATTACCGATGTGGGAGATCTCCTCCATGGTGAAAACGAGAAAACTTATGCAGTCAGATGGATGGGTTCGATGCCGGATCGTATGGAGATTGCCAGCCGGGTTTCACCCTTGAACTATGTGCGCTCCGATCTACCGCCTATTATTACTATCCACGGCAATGCTGACCCGACTGTTCCGTATGCCCACGCCGTGCAATTACACGAGTCACTCAACCGGGCAGAAGTGACTAATCAATTACTTACCGTGCCCAACGGCGGACATGGCGGTTTCCCCGCCAATGAAATGCTACGTATATACGAAACGATATTCAACTTCCTGGATGAGAATGTGGAGAACCGGCAATGAAAATAATATTAAATATACTCAGCTTCTTGTTGATAAATTTCACGGTCACAGCCCAAGCTCAGACGGCAGGGGCGCCAATTGCCCCGTCTGACCGTGCGGTGGATATTCCCCTCATTGAAATATTGCAAGCGGCCAGTCAGCTCCGTGATAACGGTCTCGCAACACGCAGAGTATTGGAAGGCGGAATCTTCAGCATTAACGTGCGTCATATACAAGGGGCAGAAACGGCGCTGCAACATGGGCGGATAACTGAAGTCTGGGTCGTGCGAGAGGGTATGGCTGTGCTCTCCACGGGAGGCACGATTGTAGATGCTGAGACGGGAGCAAGCCCTGGAGACTTACGTGGAAGCGCTATCGAAGGCGGTGTGGAAAGAATTATTAAGGCCGGAGATATTGTGTATATCCCAGCAGGTATCCCACATGGAATCAAGGAATCCGAGTCTGTTGTCTACCTTAATATTCGTTTTGAGCTAAGAGCAACAGAGTAAACAGCAGGAATACCTGCTTTTGATACTCTGACAGTTCCAATCATAATCAGGCTACAGCGTGGGCGCAAAATCCAATAAATATAGCCCGCCGGTCAAATAACCGTCTTTTTCTCTACGAAGATTCGTAGTACTGAAGTGTGAAATCTTATATTCAAATTCTTCACACAGTTCCTCAATATACCTTTTTGAATGAGAATATCTCCCTGACGTCTCGAGAAAAAATCCTTCTTTATCGGTATGCTCGGTGGAAAATGCCAACTTACCTGCGCGCTTGTTCCTAGACTTTATCAAACGGAAGACATCATAGAGATTCCCCACATAGATAAATACGTCTGTTGATACAAAATAATCAAAATCCAATTCCGTTATGGATAAATATTCTATAAGGTCAGTATGAGTTAAACGGTCATAGACATATTTTTGTCTTGCCTCCTCAAGCATAGCGTTAGATAAATCTAGGCCTTCGAGATTCCTGCTTAAGTCTCTAAGCTCCACGCCAGTCAAGCCAGTGCCACAACCCAAATCCAGAATTGCCCCTAACGAGCTGTCGGTTGTATTTGTGAGAATCATTTTTGATAGAGATTTCGGTATGGTGTAATCGAGTTTCTTAACAAGAGAAGTATCGAATTTTCTAGCATAGCCATTAAACAACGACTCAACGTACGCTCGCGGTGCAGACTCGCTTGTTGACCCGGTAAGTGCCGCAAAAAGGTGTTAGGTATGCTAGACTCTTGACCCAAAAATAGAAGCTAATTCCCTTTGAAAATATATTAACGAATTTTGCTTTCACCCTCCGATAGAAATGATGACCAGATATATGAAATTAACTACACTGGTAGTTCCTTTATTCTATTTACTGCTGACTCATTGTAATTCCAGTATTCCACCAGAATACGGAATGGTAGATTGGTTCCTTAGTAACACATCAGGAAATAATTTGACCCTCGTAGTGTACGACGACATATGTAAACGCACTTACTTTCGAGGCCGGCTAGCCAGATCAAATGAAGTGCGTATGTCAACTTGTGCCAATAGTGAAGGTAGAGCCGAAATAAAATATCGGCGTGTTGGCTACAATAAGGGAAATGATCCTTGGACTGAAGCGCGCATGAACCATGATCAAAGCCTTTTACTTCGCTTCTGATTGGTAGCTACTATTAAGCTAAAGAAAGATTAAACCGAAAGACAACAGCTTATTTTTATCTATCGTGCATTGTGCGTAGTGCCAATTGGCACGTACTACTCCTTTAAGGCAGTAGTCGAGCCCTTGAGTTCGACCGTGTTTCCCTCAGGGTCCCTGAAATATACGGACGGCCCTATTCCGGAGGCACCATATCGAGTTGCAAGATCGCCCAAGGCAATGCCATGCTGTTTAAGGTGGCCCTTAATCGTATTTGTATCCCATGGATGAACCTGAAAACAAACATGATCCATATTCGGTGCAGCATGGTTGGGCGGATCGCCACCTTCTTTACCCAGTGGCCCATTAACGTCAACCAGATCGATTAACGAAAGGCCCGCACGAAGTTGAGCAAGACGAATCTCACCGGGACCGCGTTCCAGTTTGCAGCCAAGTACATCCTGGTAAAACTCAATCATGTTCTCAAGACCCTTCACGCGGATAACCACGTGATCTATGTGGGTGATATTGATAGGGTTTGCTTTTTTCATGATGGTGTCTCTATTTGCATGCGGTGACAACGATGGCATCGATCTCGCATTTAAGCAACTCCGCCCCCTTTTATTATTTACGTGCCATTAGAAATCGAAAAAAATACTTCGAGATTCAAAATAAGTCTTGGCTCGGGCCGCCAATTTCCATCACGTGAAACTAAAACTTGGGACACCACTTCAAGGAATAGCCAGTCATCTTGAATTGCTCGGCGATATTGACCGTCAACATAATAGTCATTAATTCTAGTGTTAGGCTTGCTTGAACCCAGCAGACCTATTTCATAGCTAAGAGTTGCATATTGTCCAAGGGTACTGTGCACTAAAATGGATTGGTTAAACTTTACCTGCTCGTGGCTTTGCTGACAATTCGGTTTTCCATTCTTGATAGTGTGTACTATGCTAGCTCCTTAAAATAATTCTTTTCAATAAATTGAGCCATATATAAAACTTTGCAGTAAAGTGATTTGAGACGTATTAATTTAGATCAGTATCTTGGGTATTAATAGATAAAGGGGATGGAGGGATTAAATTTTAATCCCTCCATCCCCTTTTATTTTGGTACAATCAAGCCATTAGCAATAGTTGGGAGAACCCCTATGAAGAAAGAAACCATCGCTATTCATGTAGGTTATGAGACTGACCCAACAACGAAGTCGGTCGCAGTGCCTATCTATCAAACCGTTGCCTACGAATTCGACGATGCTCAGCACGGCGCAGATTTGTTCGACCTGGCCGTGCCGGGCAACATATACTCTCGCATCATGAACCCTACCAACGATGTGTTGGAGCAGCGCATGGCCGCAATGGAGGGAGGGCTAGCCGCCTTAGCAGTTGGCTCCGGCATGGCCGCAATCAACTACGCCATCCTTACTATCGCTAAAGCCGGGGATAATATTATTACCACGCCGCAGCTTTACGGCGGCACCTATACCCTGTTCGCCCACATGCTTCCGAGTCAGGGTATCGAGGTTCGTTTCGCCGAGGACGATTCTGCTGAAGCTATCGAAAAGCTAATAGACGACAAAACCAAGGCAGTTTACTGCGAGTCTATCGGCAACCCAGCTGGCAACATCATTGATCTAGAACCAGTCTGCGCTGCTGCTCACCGTAACGGTGTAGCCGTGATCGTCGACAATACCGTTGCCTCACCCATGCTCTGCAATCCTATCGAGTTCGGCGCGGACATCGTTGTGCATTCTTTAACTAAGTATGTAGGGGGACATGGCACCTCTATAGGCGGCGTGATAATCGACTCTGGAAAATTCCCATGGGCTGAACACGCCGCAAGATACCCTGAGCTGAACCAGCCCGAAGCTTCCTACCATGGAGTTATATATACCGAAGCGCTGGGCGAGGCTGCCTATATAGGCCGAGCTCGAACCGTGCCTTTGCGTAACACCGGCGCAGCACTCTCTCCTATGAACGCCTTTCTAATACTGCAGGGGCTAGAAACCCTAGCTCTGCGCATGGAACGCCACTGCGAGAATGCAGTGGTAGTTGCGCGCGTCCTGCAAGCTCACGACAAGGTTGAATGGGTTCAGTTTGCGGGCCTAGAAGGCAGCGAAGGCAAGGCCTTGGCCGAGAAATACTGCAAAGGCGTACCTGCGTCACTACTTACCTTTGGCATAAAGGGTGGTTTCGACGCCGGCGTTAAATTCTACGATGAGCTGGCGATGATCAAGCGACTGGTGAATATTGGTGACGCGAAGTCCTTGGCTTGTCACCCCGCTTCTACCACTCACCGCCAGCTAAACGAAGAAGAACAACGAAGCGCCGGTGTCTCCCCGGAAGCTATTCGTCTATGTATTGGTATAGAACACATCGACGACATTCTTGCCGACATCGAACAGGCGCTGGCCGCAGCCTAATTGGCGACCAGCCTTTATTGCAACTGCTAGGTACTCAAAATTCAACCTTACTATCACCACGGCTTTCAATCT
>CAVOCG010000004.1:0-45635 GCA_963694095.1 Gammaproteobacteria bacterium | reverse complement strand
CAATATCGTATCGCCAGAAAAAGCAGTCTATGGTGTTGAGAATTACGTGATAGCTATTCAAACCCTGGTGCAAACATCGCTGCGCTCAATCGTGGGCGAAATGACACTTGACGAGGCGCTCTCTTCCAGAGATCACATCAAAGCGAGGCTGAAAGCGGCAATCTCTGATGATATCGCCGACTGGGGTATTACCCTGAAGACGGTCGAAATTCAAGACATTAATCCCTCACCAACCATGCAGCAAGCAATGGAAGAACAGGCGGCGGCTGAACGCGCTCGCCGAGCCACAGTGACTAGAGCCGACGGCGACAAACAAGCCACTATCCTGGAGGCTGAAGGAAACCTAGAAGCATCTAAAAGGCATGCCGAAGCGCAAGTGATTTTAGCCGAGGGGAGTAAGCGGGCAATTACCTTAGTGAGCGAAGCGATTGGCGAGAAAGAAATGCCAGTGATTTACCTGCTTGGTGAAAAATACATTAGCTCACTGCAGAATCTTTCCGAATCAGATAATTCAAAATTTGTGGTTTTCCCAGCCGACATACCTGCCGCACTGAAAGGCATGATGGGTAAAATGTAGGAGAGCCCACCTGTTCATCTGCTGGAAGATAAGTACGCTCGGTGCTGAGTTATTTTACAAACTTCAGCAGAGTTCGTTCGGTAATTGTGGCGACATTCACACGTCTCTTGAGAAGCTAAAGGCATTCATCAACACTTGGCTATCGATATTTCGTGTAAGTTCCAAATCCACCCCCCCATCGATTTAGTGCATCGATGCCTGACAATTGGCATCCCTGCGCTGGCATTGCAAACACTTTCCAAGTTGAGGGAAGCAAAGTAGATCAACTATCAATAGCGCGCAAACGCAAAACCCGTCGATAACGGGGTTTCGGCCAACTCAATGTAGTCTCTAGACCCAAAAGCCCAGTGTATCTTAGGCGACACGAATCTGTCGGATCCCGGCTCTGGTAAGCCCCTTACACCACTTGGCAGTTCTTAATTACGGGATTCTGGGTTACACTCTGAGCTCATTGATTGCCATCATCATCCAGATCAAAACAAACCAAGAATCGGCTTAATATGACAGAACAGACTAACCACCGAGCATTTGTTGCCAGACTATTGTCCGGCGAATACGGCCTTGCGATAACCTACTGGGCATTTTACTTTGTAGGTGCAGGAATATTTTTTGTAGCTGGCAGCCGTGCAGTCGACAGCGAATTATGGATTCCTTATCTTATTATGGTTGCCATTATGCTTGCCTATACAGTGCTCCTAATTGTTGGCATTAGAGCAGCTTACAAGGGGCCACAGATGTGGAAGGTTATGTCCCGCACCTCGTCGGTATTCATGATTATTAACATCTTGGTCGGTATTGGAACATTGGGTTTTGTTTATTGATCCAATTGCTCAGGGGGAAGGCATTTGAATCAAGCCACGCAATTCAGCTACGTCCTCGTAGTTAAGAGGGACTGTCCAACCTGTGCACTTATTGAGCCAGTCATTGAGCAGCTTTCTGATACATTTAACTCCGGGTTGAGCGTCTACGTACAGGACGACACTTCCTTCCCCGCAGCTCCGATTCCGATTGACGACACAACGCTAGAATATTCCTACGGTAAAAATATTGAGATCGTACCGACTCTTATACGATTGACTAGTAAGGCCGAGGAAGAATCGAGGATCTACGGTTGGGACAAGAAACAATGGCAGGACTTTACCGGCATTGAAGACCTTGGCCAGAAACTCATAGAATTCAAACCCGGCTGTGGTTCCAAGACCCAGGACCCGGGCATGGATGAAATCCTCGCACTGCGCTTCAATAACAGTAAACTGCAAGCCCGCCGTGTTGAACTGGCTGAGTCGGAAGACATAATGGAGGCCTGTTTTGAACGCGGTTGGAGTGATGGTTTACCGGTAATCCCGCCTACCCCTATACGGGTAATGCGCATGCTCAAGGGTACAAATCGGGCCCCTGATGAGTTAATCGGTAAAATCCCACCGGACTATGTACCCTGCACAATTGAGAAGGTTGCTACTAATGCCGTGATGGCCGGCTGTAAGCCAGAATATTTCCCTACAGTGCTGGCCTCAGTCGAAGCCGCCTTGCAAGACCGTTTCTGTATGCACGGGTTGCTGTGCACTACTTACTTTTCATCTCCGGTGATGGTGGTTAATGGCCCTGTAACCAAACAAATTGGCATGAATTCCGGTGTTAATGCACTAGGCCAGGGCAATAGAGCAAATGCCACGATTGGCAGAGCTCTGCAGTTGTTGATTCGTAACGTGGGCGGTGGCATTCCCGGCAGTATCGATCGTGCAACTCTAGGCAACCCAGGTAAGTACACTTTCTGCTTTGCCGAAGATGAATCGGACAGCGATTGGCCCTCACTAGCTATGGATCGTGGCTATAAGCGAGAAGATTCAGTAATTAGCTTGTTCGCCGGAGAAGGATTACAACCCATAATGGACCAACAATCACGTGCGCCGGAATCTTTAGCAAAAAGCATGGCGGCAAGCCTGCGCAGTGTGGCCAACGCCAAAGTCTTTATGGGGCCAGATGCAATATTAGTAATTTCACCAGAACATCGCCGCCTGTATCGCGAAGCTGGCTGGAGCAAAGCCGATGTCAGACAGGCACTCATTGATGAATTAGTGACACCTGGCGTCGAATTAATTCGGGGCGCAAATTCCAATGCCGAAGGCATGCCCGAAAAACTGAAAGACAAACTATTAAATAAATTCAGAGACGATGGCCTGCACATTACCACTGCGGGTGGCAAAGCAGGCTTATTTTCAGCCATTATTACCGGCTGGATTGCCGCAGGCGAAAGGGGTAGTCAAATCGTCTCACAAAAAATTTAAACGCTAGGCTGAAGAAGAGAGAAAATCATGACAATGCAATCGACAACACTGCTTGATCCCACCGCGGAGCTGCGGCCAATGGAGCGTCAGCTATTACCTAGGCTGAGCACCCTCACGGGCGCCACTATAGGGCTGCTGGATATCTCCAAGCCACGCGGCAAAGAGTATCTGGATGAAATTGACAAATTTCTAACCGGAATGGGTGTCACCGTTAAACGCTATTCAAAACCCACCTACACCCGGGTCGCTCCCACTGAACTCAATCAACAAATCAGCGTAGAGTGTGACGCAGTAATCGAAGGCCTCGCCGACTGAGGCTCATGTACCTCGTGCAGTTTGCATGACATCATGGATCTGGAAAGCAGAGGAATTCCCGCAGGTTTTATCGCCTCCTGCGAATTTTCCGAGGCCGCCGCAGCGCAGGGTAAATCATTGGGTATACACCCCGCCAGAGTGTTTGTAAGACACCCTATACAAGGGCAGACCGACGAACAAATGGTACAACTGGCACAGGATACAATCGATGCCGTAACAACGCTTATATGTGAGCAGTCGGTTTCAAATTAACGAGTTTCTTGCTGCGAGACTAATAAAGAAAAGGAAATAAGGAGAACAACATGACCAAAGAAGCAGTAATCGTAGCAACTGCAAGAACCCCCATCGGCAAAGCCTATCGTGGTGCATTCAACGACACCGATGCACCCACATTAGGCGGACACGTCATTGCTGAGGCAGTAAAGCGCGCTGGTATCGAACCGGGTGAGGTTGATGACGTGATTATCGGTTGCGCCATGCAACAAGGTTCCTCCGGCGCCAATATTGGCCGCACCGCCGGCGTCGCTGCCGGCCTGCCCAGTTCAGTTGCAGGCATGAGCATGGACCGTCAGTGTGGCTCCGGCATGATGGCCATTGCTACCGCAGCCAAGCAGATCGTGTGCGACAATATGCCCATTGTCATTGGTGGCGGTTTGGAATCCATTAGCCTGGTGCTAAACGAACACCGTAATGCTTATCGCGCTCAATCCCCCAATGTCATTGCCAAATCCGAACAAGCCTACATCTCCATGCTAGAGACCGCGGAAATCGTATCCAAACGTTACAATATTTCGCGGGACCAACAGGACCAATACTCACTCCAAAGCCAGCAAAGGACAGCAGCAGCCCAGCAAGCCGGAAAGATCGATGACGAGATCGTTCCGCTGGCATCAAAGATGTTATTTATGGACAAAGAAACCAAACAACAGAGTGTCCATGATACCCACCTGGAAAAAGACGAAGGCAATCGCCCGACTACCACGCTAGAAGGTCTACAGGGACTAAAACCGGTATTTGAGGGTGGTGTAATTACCGCGGGCAATGCGAGTCAGTTGTCCGATGGCGCTTCGGCCTCAGTGCTGATGGATAGCAAACTCGCCGAACAAAAAGGGCTTGAGCCCTTAGGGGCCTACCGAGGTATGGCTGTCACCGGACTAGACCCAGATGAAATGGGAATCGGACCTGTTTTTGCAGTGCCCAAATTACTGCAGCGGTTCAATCTTTCAATCGATGACATTGGACTGTGGGAACTCAACGAAGCCTTCGCGGTGCAGGTAATCTACTGTCGCGACACGCTGCAAATCCCCAATGAATTGTTAAACGTCAATGGCGGTGCGATCTCCATTGGCCACCCCTTTGGTATGAGCGGCGCACGTATGGTTGGGCATGCTCTGATCGAAGGCAGGCGCCGCGGAGTGAAATATGTAGTTTGCACCATGTGTGTAGGCGGCGGCATGGGTGCGGCAGGCTTGTTCGAAGTCTACTAAATCAAAAATACCGTAACTTTGCTTGCGATTAGTTCGAGGAAAGGGATTTAAAGAAAACCTTGGTCAGCTGCCTATATGCACGCTGTGTCAGCAAAGTTGATAACGGCCGCCTCATCAAAGCCCGATGACGGCAGCCGTTGATTGCTCACGGCTTGCTGTTTGGCTGCAATCAGATCTTCCTGCAAAATAGTGCCAAACTCTCTTTCGATTAAATTCAGAAAGTCCTCATCTATTTTCGCATATTGCTCAGCTCGCAAATCCAAGTCACCGAGAAAACTGAAACTCAATTCAGCCCGCTCTTCGATTGTCATGCGAAAATTTTCCGGGTCGAGGTAAAACATACACATAGCACTTTCACTGGCGAAATCCTTACTAAATTCCTGATGGGCAGTCTCAATGATTTCCAGAAAATGCTCGTAATCTGCACCATCTAGGCCCAGGTTCACCGCAATGCGCCCCGTAGTGCGATAGACCTGCAGCGTATTGGCAAGGTATTTAAAAGTCGATTCTGCATTGCCGGTTACTGCCTGCGCCAGGCCTGAACCAGAATTAAAAATCGATAAAATCAAAACCAGTAACTTAAATTGCTTCACTACTACCACCATTGTTGATAATAAAATTTGGAATGGGATCACTGTCATCCATACACACTTCAAACCTCAAGCTGTTTTGATGCCCCTGCAGAGCTCCCCTATCGGGTAATTAATTATTTTACTCCGTATCTTTAACCGGGCTTCTCAACTGCTTACGGCCTCCTGTTAGCTTCTTACGTTTCAGACGTTTTTCAACGGCTCCCCTCGTGGGTTTTGTGGCAACCCGCTTTGCTTGCACCCGAGTAGCCTTATCAATGAGTTGATTGAGACGTTCTACAGCCGCCTGCTTATTCTTTTCCTGACTACGAAAACTCTGCGCTTTAATAATAACAGCACCGTCTTTGCTTATCCGGCTATCCGCGTAGGTACGAAGTTTTTGCTTGGCCTCCAAAGGAAGACTCGAATTCTCAATATTAAACCGGAGTTGCACAGCAGTCGAAACTTTATTCACGTGCTGACCGCCAGCACCACCGGCACGAATAGCGCTGAATTCCATATCCGACTCTGATAGGGTAAATTTTCTCATTCGATCAACTCCACAATCACGCCTTGCCAATCCTACCGGAAGGTTCATCGTGGCCTCATCAATTCTTAACCATGCCATCATCCATCAAGTGGCATTATTCAGCAATGATTTAGCCGCCAGCTACGAATTTATTCCAATTACTGATTTAATCGCCGAGTTTTCAGCTCACCCACTGGCAAGCTTATCCCCCTGCCAGAGCAGAAACAGACGGAACAGGCCCGGCTGTGGAATTCTTGCTTCATATAGCAGTCTGAGTTAATGTCGATAGATAAGGTTGCTGGGACTTGGACCAACTAAAATCACAATAAGAAAGATTATCACCATGAGAAAACTCATCTTATTTGTTCTAAGCAATGTGCTTGCGTTGTATAGCACAACGGGCCTGTCCCAAGAGCCGGTGCGTATAGTATTCATGGACCCCCTCTCCGGTCCATTCGCTTCAATCGGTAATAGTGGCCTTAAACAAATACAATTTGCCGCAGATTATTTATTCAATTCAAACGGGGGCATTCTCGGCGGACGAATGATTGAGATCGTGCCACTTGATAATAAACAGAGCCCCACCGAGAGCCAGCTTCAATTCGCCCGCGCAGTGAGTGAAGGCCTGCAAATTATTTTCCAGGGCAATAGCTCGGCAGTAGCCAATGCGCTCAGCGCCACGATTTCCCGGCATAATCGACGTAACCCAGGTCAGAAAGTGATACAGATAAATTATTCGGCAGTTGATCCGGCATTAACCGAAGACCAATGCAGCTTTTGGCATTTTCGCTTCGATGCCCATGCCAATATGAAATTAAATATCCTGACTGACTATATTGCCTTAAACGATGATATTAAGAGCATGTATATTATCGGACAAGATTATTCTTTTGGTCAGGCCGTTTCAGACACTTCCATCAGACTGCTAAAGGAAAAACGGCCCGACATCGAAATCGTCGGTAATGAGTTTCACCCTATCGGGCAGGTGCAGGATTTCACGCCCTATGTGACCAAAATTGTTGCTTCCGGCGCTGATGCGATAATCACCGGAAACTTTGGTGCTGACATGGTTGCGCTGGCTCGCTCGATTATTGATTCCGGTCTCGACATCCCCATTTACACTTTCTATGCTGCCTACGATGGCATCACTGCCACCTTGGGTGCAGACGGCAAAAACAAAATTCGCCTGATTCACAACGAAACATCGAACCCAATCCCTACGGAAGTGAGGAAAAATTTTATCCGTGAATACAAGCGACGAAATCCGAATAGCGACGTAACGCAGCCCCGAATTACCAACGCCTTGTCCATGGTCGTGGCCGCCATGGAGGAAACACAAAGCACTGATCCGTATGACATCGCTTTAGCGCTGGAGGATATGCGCTTTACCACGCTCAGCGGAGAAGAAATCTGGATGCGAGGTAGTGATCACCAAATATTCCAATCGCTGCATGTTTCTGTTCATACCGACGAAGGGGTGGAATTTGATGCCGACAATTCTGGCTTTGGTCTGCTCAGTGAATACCACGTGCCTGCTGAAGAAACCATTGTAGAGTCTTCTTGCCGCATGCGGCGTCCGCGTCTTTAATCCTTATCGGTTGTTAGTATTATAAGGGAGTGTTCAGGCCACCATGTTGGAAGTTTTTATCTTCGCCACACTCAACGGCCTAGTGATGGGGTTGTTGCTATTTATGATGGCTAGCGGCCTTACTCTAATTTTTAGCATGATGGGCGTTTTAAATTTTGCCCATGCCAGCTTTTATATGCTTGGTGCATATTTCGCTTATTCCATCAGTCTGCGCACCGGCTTCTGGATGGGCTTACTGATAGCACCAGTAATTGTAGGGATACTTGGCGCTTTGATAGAGCGCTATGGTCTGCGCCGAGTCCACCAGTCCGGCCACGTAGCGGAGCTGGTTTTTACCTTTGGTCTAGCCTTTCTAATCGAAGAATCTGTGCAATTTTTCTGGGGTCGAGATACCAAGCCTTATCGCCAGCCTGAAGCCTTGAGCGACCCGCTTTTCACTTTGTTCGGACAGGACTTCCCTGAATACCGAGCCTTCATGATCTTTATTTCGATTGCCATATTTATCGCTCTCTATCGTGTGCTTACCCGCAGCCGTGTTGGCATTATTATCCAGGCCGCCATTACTCACCCCAAAACAGTGTCTAATCTGGGACATAATGTTCCACTGATATTCATGGGTGTATTCGGCGTAGGCACCGCTCTGGCTGGACTCGCCGGCGTGATTGCGGGACCAATTCTCACCACATTTCCTGGAATGGCTGTGGTCATGGGAAGCATTGTGTTTGTCATCGTGGTAATTGGTGGCCTCGGTTCCCTGACTGGTGCTTTTATTGCCTCTCTGCTAATTGGTTTGCTGCAATCCTATGCCATCGCTTCAGATGTTGGCATGCCTGATCTGTTAAATCTATTGGGGCTTGAGTTCGATCAGGGCCACCCACTTAAAGACTTATGGACGCTGACACTACCTCAAATAGCACCAATTCTTCCTTTCTTACTACTGGTGCTGGTGCTTATTTTCAGACCGACTGGCCTGATGGGCAAAAGGGAAGAATGATGGATAAGCTCAAGAAGTTCTCAATCTGGATAGCTCTGCTTGCATTACTGATGCTATTGCCTCAGCTATTCGATTCTATTCTGGCCATATCGATACTTAATCAAATGACTATCGCCATTGTGTTTGCCTTGAGCTACAACATGCTGCTGGGACAGGGAGGTATGCTGTCCTTCGGTCATGCAGTCTATTTTGGTCTGGGCGGATTTATGGCCGTGCATGCCCTGATCATGATCGAATTCGAAACAATGTATTTCTCCGTTGTCTTAATCCCCCTGATCGGAGGTCTATTTGGACTGCTTGCCGCACTTTTTATCGGCACTTTTTCTACCCATAAAGCGGGCACTGTATTCGCCATGATATCGTTGGGTATCGGTGAACTCATTGCCGCTTCATCCCTAATCTTTGTAAGCTTCTTTGGCGGCGAAGGTGGCATCAGCGGTGCCCGCGATTTCGGCCCCCTATTTTTCGGCATGGATTTTGGGCCCAGCATCGAGGTGTATTACCTCGCGGCGAGTTGGGTTTTTATTGCTATCATATTCATGTATTTATTTACCCAAACGCCTGCCGGGCGGATGGCAAACGCAGTGCGAGACAATCCGGAGCGGGCAGAATTTATTGGCTACAGCGCGCGCCGCGTTCGCTTTATTTCCTTCTGTGCTTCAGGCCTTTTTGCTGGAATCGCCGGCGGCCTCTATGCGCTCAATTACGAGATCGTCACTGAAGAAAGCCTCAATGCAGCGACCTCAGGACGCGTCCTGTTGATGGCATATATAGGTGGATTAGGCTATTTCATCGGACCAATAATTGGAGCGGTTGTTCTCACATTAATGAATTCCCTGCTGAGTAATTACTCTGAATTATGGATGTTATACCTTGGCATTATGTTTGTTCTTACTGTCATGTTTCTGCCCAGAGGATTCGCCGGGTTTATCATGATGCATCAACTAGCCTGGGTCCGCGGTAGACTAAAGAACCTCCTCTTACCCTATGCAATTACCGGCATTCCAGCTGTTATATTCATTCTCTCCTGCATCGCCATAGTTGAGATGAGCTATATTGAAGAAGAGGTTTTGCATTACCTTGGGCTACCCTTAAACCCTTCCAGCATAGTGACCTGGCTACTGACTATCACTATTGCCTCAGTTTCTTTCTATGCAGTGCGTAAGTCTTTGACTCAATTAAGAACTGCATGGAATCACGCCAATTCAATTGAAGACGGCGAAGAAAGCTAATGGCAATCCTATCTCTCGAAAACGTACGCAAAAATTTTGGTGAGACTAAAATTATCCGGGGGCTGTCTCTTGATATTGAACAAGGTGAGAAACACGCTATTATCGGACCTAATGGCGCCGGGAAGTCCACGCTATTTCATCTTGTAAGCGGCCTGTTTAATGTGACATCAGGCACTATAAAGTTCAAACAACATCAAATAGAAAATAAGTCACCATTTGAAATTGCTCGACTGGGTCTGGCCCGGAGTTTTCAAGTTACCAATATCTTCCCAAGAATGAATGTGTTTGAAAACGTTCGCTGTGCGTTGCTATGGAGCAGCGGATATAAGTATTCATTTTGGCATTTGCTCGGCCAGCAAGGCGAACTCAATGATCGAGCGATTGAGGTACTGGAACAAATTGGCCTGAAAGACAGAGCGTACTACCCTGCCGGGGAGCTAGCTTATGCGCAGCAACGAGCGCTGGAGTTGGGGGTTGCAATTGCAGGTGGTGCCGAGATGATATTACTGGATGAGCCAGTAGCGGGCATGAGCCACACCGAAGCAGCCGACGCCGTCGAATTGATCCGCAAAGTCACCGCAGGCAAGACGCTGGTTATGGTCGAGCATGACATGAATATTGTGTTCGATGTAGCCGATCGCATTTCGGTTCTGGTTTACGGGGAGATCATCGCCACGGATAACCCGGAGAACATCCGCGCTAACCCTCTGGTGCGGGAAGCTTATCTGGGGGAGGTTGTCCAGAGTGCTTGAGGTGAGGGATCTACATAGCTATTACGGCAAGAGCCACATCCTGCAAGGTGTGAATTTTAATGTGCAGAAAGGTGAAATTGTCTCTCTGCTGGGAAGAAATGGTGTGGGTAGAACTACCACAGTGAAAGCCATCATGGGAGAAGTGACCCCGCATGGCTCGGTGCTATTCAAAGACGAAGAAATTGCGGGCAAAAAGAGTTTTGAAATAGCACATCGCGGACTAGGATATGTGCCAGAAAACCGTGATATTTTCCCGACTTTGACTGTCAGGCAGAATTTAATTCTCGGGATGAAATCCACCTCAGATCAGGGTCGCTGGACCATCGAGGAAATTTTTGGATTGTTCCCCATTCTCGGTGAAAGAGCCGATATCCATGGCGGTGTATTAAGCGGTGGCGAACAGCAAATGTTATGTATGTGCCGCACGCTCATGGGTGACCCGGATATGATTATGATTGACGAGCCAACCGAGGGGCTTGCGCCAAAAGTTGTCGGGCAGGTAGCCACACTTTTGCAGGAAATTTCTGAACGCGGGGTATCCATCTTGCTGGTAGAGCAGAAACTGTCTATTGCCTTGAAAATATCCCATCGTCTGTATGTTATGGGTCATGGGAAGATGGTATATGAAGGTACTCCCGAGTCGCTGATGAGTGCAGACAATGTGCGCGCTGAGTGGTTGGAGGTATGACCAAGAGGGCAAAACTACCCGCGCAGTTATTCAATATCCCTGCTGCACGGAATATTTGTAGTAGAATAGCTCAGGTCAGATTCTTAATTAAGAACATCAGGAGAATTACCATGATCACACTTAAGCAAGCAACTTTGACAATTACACTATTCATCGTTCTTGGTTCAAATGCGTTGCTGGCGCAGGACAGGGATTACATCGATGGAAGAAGCGCATCCGACGCTGGAGTTCCACCATTTAGCGGTGCAGTATTAACCGGGGAAACACTCTACCTCTCTGGCATGCTCGGGTTGGTCAACGGCGCGGTACCAGACGACCCCGCTGAAGAAACCCGGGTGATACTGGAATCAATGAAGGCTGCTTTGGATAAGGCAGGCATGACCATGGATGACCTAGTTTATGTGCAGATCTTCTGCTCCGATGTGGCTCACTATGCTGCCTTCAACGAAGTTTATCGCAGCTACTTTACGAAGGAATTTCCAGCCAGGGCTTTTGTTGGCGTAGGCACACTGTTGTTCGATGCGCGCTTTGAAATTCAGTCGATTGCAGTGAAGCGCTAATCCCAATTATTAACAATAAAAAGGACAATACTATGCCAAAGTCAGCAATCCGTTTTAACTCTATACTATTCCTGCTGTTGGTTTGTTCCAGTAATTTGCTTGCCGCCGAGTTTCAGCGCGCACGACCGGAGAGGTTGGGCATGTCATCCGAACGCCTCGAACGACTCGACGCGGTGCTTAAATCCTATGTGGAGGATGAACGTCTGGCCGGACAAGTGATCATGGTACTGCGCAACAGTCGCATCGCCTATTCGGCAGCAAACGGGATGCGTGACATAGAAAAACAATTGCCAATGACCGAAGACACTCTATTTAGAATTGCCTCACAAACTAAGGCCATCGTCAGCACTGGCATCATGATCCTGCACGAGCGCGGAGCGCTGGATATTGCCCATCCGCTAAGTCGCTATTTTCCCGAATGGGCCGACACCAAGGTCGCCGTTGCCAACGACCTTGGCGGCTATCATTTAGAGCCACTGGAACGCGCCATTACTTTACGACATTTGTTAACCCATACTTCCGGTATCAGCTATGGCAGTGGACCTGCGGCAAGTGATTGGGAAGCAGCTAAATTTTCCGGCTGGTATTTCGCTAACAAGAATGAACCCATCGGTACATCTATCTCCCGCATGGCTTCACTACCAATAGATGCCCAACCCGGTGAACAATGGATCTATGGTTACAATATCGATATTCTCGGCGGCATAATCGAAAAAGCCAGTGGCCAAAACTTGGCAGATTTTCTTAAGCAGGAAATATTTGAACCACTGGGTATGGATAGCACACAATTCTACCTACCCGAGGCTGAAGCAGACCGCCTCGCTGTTGTTTATCGACCCAAGGCCGGAGGCGGAATTGAAGCCATTCCCTCAACCGAAGGAATGCAAAGTCAGGGCCTTTACACTAGCGGCCCGAAAGTGAGCTACTCCGGTGGTGCCGGACTACTTTCAACCGCCGGTGACTATGTTCGATTCCTGCAGATGATGTTGAACCAAGGCGAATTGGGCGGTGAGAGAATTGTGTCACGCAAGACTGTCGAGCTAATGACCACAAATCATCTGGGTGAAATGCCGTTTCGCGACGGCCAGGGTTTTGGGCTAGGTTTTTCCATTGTGACCGATTTAGGCACAAGAGGCATTATGGGTTCGGAAGGCGAGTTCGGTTGGGGAGGCGCTTATCATTCAACTTATTGGGTAGACCCAGATGAAAACCTAGTAGTGGTTTATCTTACACAAATTATTCCTGCCAACGAGCTGGATGATTACGCGAAACTGCGAAGTGGAATCTATCAGGCCATCGTAGACTAATCCTGAAGTATGGATGACACAAGGATGTGCCACCGATTTTTTAATTCAACTGTCCCGACCCTATTCATCATACTATTAACTTCACTATGACTAAAAAAATAAGGCTGTCGGTACTGGATCAGTCACCAATCCGAAGCGGTAGCACGGCTTATGCCGCATTGCAGGAAACTATAGAACTGGCGCGTTTATGTGATCGCCTCGGTTACTACCGATACTGGGTAGCGGAGCATCATGCATCAGATGCATTAGCCGGTTGCTCACCGGAGGTACTATTGGGGCGATTGGGCGCCGAAACAGAAACTATTCGAATTGGCTCTGGCGGAGTCATGTTACCTCATTACAGCCCCTATAAAGTCGCAGAAAATTTTAAACTACTGCAAACATTATACCCGGATCGTATCGATTTAGGCGTGGGGCGAGCGCCAGGCACAGACCCCTTTACCTCGGCAGCAATTCGCTATGGCTCTCGCGTAGGCGCTGAGCATTTTCCCAACATGGTGGACGATCTACAGGCATTACTAAATGATACCGATCCGCCTACTCCCGGTATGGAAAATGCTCGGGCATTTCCAAAAGTGAGCACGCCTCCTGAGCTATGGATGCTGGGTTCCAGTGATGACAGCGCTTTGTTCGCGGGTCAGGCCGGCTTACCTTATAACTTCGCCTATTTCATTAACCCGAACATCACACCCACTATTTTTGAACTGTATAAGAAACACTTCAAGCCCACAGATAACCTAAAGACTCCCCACACCGCCTTAACTATTTTCACCATTTGTGCGGAAACCGAAGAAGAGGCACTGCGCCTGTCTCGCAGCCGAGACCTTTGGTACATTCGTCTGCTAAGAGGGAATCCTGGCCCCTTCCCCAGCGTGGAAGAAGCGCTTAATTATCCCTACACTGACTCCGAACTACGGGTCATTAATGAAAATCAGGGGAAACGAGCAGTTGGGACGCCAAAACAGGTAAAAGAGAAATTGTTGAACCTTACTGAGCAATTTGCCGCTGATGAACTCATGTTTATTAGCATAACCCATGATCCCGAAGCGCGGCGTCGTTCGTATGAACTGCTGGCCAACGAGTGGTGAGACAGCTTGTGTACTATTATAGACTCTGCACGCCAGAGCTTATATGCTTGGCCCATAATTACAAAGTAGCACTACGGAGATGAACATGAAGACACTAACAAGCTTATTCCTGCTTTACCTTTTGGTTTCGCCAGCTTATGCGCAATTGGCCTTTCCCAATGAGGCCGGCCTGACCTATGGCCATGTGCACCTGAACGTAACCGACATCGAATTGCATAAACGGCTCTGGGTCGAGCATTTCGATGGCGTCGTAGTCCAGAAAGGTTCACTGACAGCGGTAAAATTCCCCAATATGCTGGTCGCGCTAAGCTCCCGCGAACCTACTATGGGCTCACAGGAAACCGTTATGGATCACTTCGGTTTTAAAGTGCGCAACATAGACAAATTTCTTGAAAAGTGGGCCATAACGGGCCTGGAAGCGGGTGAAGTTTTCACCGGCGCTGAAGGGCAGACCAACGTCTATGTCATGATGCCTGATGATGTTTGGGTCGAAATGCAGGAAGACCAGGGACTGTCTGTCGAGATCAGTGGTTACCATATTCACTTCCGCACGCCCCAACACGAGGAACTACTTGCCTGGTACACCGATATATTTGGGCTGGAAGTGCGCTCCCGCGGTAGTATCGCTACAACCACCAACGCCCCTGGTATGAACCTGAGCTTTGGAGGCTCCAACACCGAGCGTCTGCCCACTCAAGGCTCCTCTCTAGATCACATCGGTTTCGAGATAGACGACCTCGAAGCTTTCTGCAATAAGTTGACAGCCAAGGGCATAGAATTTGACGTACCTTACCGGGAAGTCCCCAGCGTCGGTCTTAAAATTGCCTATATCATCGATCCAGCGGGAGTGCGCATAGAACTTACCGAAGGCTACGACGAATTTTAGTGATTAGAATTTGACTTGAGTTGTTTTAACCAATCCCGGGGCTTCTCCATTGATGCGGAAAGCCCCTCCAGCTCTTCCTTGTAAGAAAAATCCAAGCCTCGGTGGGCAGCTTCTGCACCCACCCAATATCCCAAGTAAGCGATCAGTATCCACAATAAGATCGATTAATTTGAGGTCGGCCAGTACCCAGAGCAGAGCCGTGACAAAACTCCCCAACTTATTCACCAACACATCAAAAATAAAGCTAATCAGTCCCGCTTCCAATACCGGAGAAATTCCAGATAAAGTCCAAGAAATCGCTGAGTTCAATAACGGTAAATGTCCACAAGCCCGCCAGGCCATAACACCCGCTACCAAACCACGTACATTTTTCGTGTATGTAGTTCTTGTTTGCGCTTTCCTTATTTTTAAATGCTTTCTTTATCTTCTTAAGCTGTGTCTTGATGACTTTGCGGCTTGCCGCGCGATCTATTACTCCTACGCTATAGAGCCGATGAAAAAGGAACCAGCTTATCATCGCCAATGGAATACCTAGCTTGATGCTCGCTATAAGAAGAGTAATTGTTAATTTCCGGTAGAATCGATTGTCTGGATAGGTAAATAATCAGAATTGAACACCGGCCAAAGCGGGGGATGATCGGTGAGCACCTTGCACTTCTGTCCTGCTCGCTGAAATGCAATGCACTCTACACGATCATAATTCAAATCGAATTCAGTGAGTATGACCATGGGCCACATCATAAATTGCTCAGGATTGATTGAAAGATAGCCGGTTACTCTGATCTGTTGCCCGGTAATCAAGGTTGATCGGCCAATTCCATAGTTACCAGCCAGAGATTTAGCTGCCCCCCATTCCACCATTACTTTGTTCGGTTCATTACCTTCATCAGGCAACTGCACATACAAGTAGGAATGGGGATTGCCTATCTTCACTTCCCGCAGGATGCCTTCAACAGTATGCTGCTGCTCAAGTACATAGCGATTAGTGACATTGTGATGAGCAAGCGCCAGACTACTCATTAAGAGCACAGCAAGAATTAGAACTAATTTTCTTGTTTTACTCAATGATCATCACTTCTGCAGAATTAAGCCTGTTATTCGAACTGGCCCTCAACTTTCAATAGTGCCGCTTTAATCGCAGTTCCCCATATCGCATTGCCTTTATCATTCAGATGAAGACCATCTGCGACGAATACATCGTCCATGACACTGCCATCTGCCCTGATAAACGGGGTGGCAACATCCACATAGTGAACCAGAGGGTCATGGTCTGCGATCTTCTTATAACCCGCGCTGACTCTCTGCGCTGTGGACCAAACCCCCCAACGGGCGATACTGGGTTTTACCGATAATACATAGACTCGAGTTGCGGGCGCCGCAGCATGTACTCGATCAACTATTTGTTGAAACTGACCCACAATTTTATCTTCTGGTATGAAATTCTTGCCGGTGTCGTTGTCACCTGCATAAACCAGTATAGCTCGAGGCTTATAGGCTAGCGCCACTCTATCAATGTAATACAGAATATCTTCCATAACGGTACCACCAAAACCTCGGGGAATGACCGTCAACGGAGCGAGTGCCGCCTGCGCCTGATTATTCCACCGGGCAATGCTTGAACTACCGGTTAACACAATGGCACCTGTCGGTGGTGGCGAAATTTTATCTGCAGCCTCGAACTCGGCAATAGTATCCTCATAACGCATCGGATCTACCGGTATCTCCTGTGCCAATGCAGGGAAAGCCAGCATTATCAGTAGTTGAACAGGCAATACGCTAAATAGTGAAAAACACAGTGATTTTTTCATATCTAATTCCTTTCTAGCTCTAATTCTGAACCCAATTCTGACTTGCAAAAAAAGCCCTAAGTTAACTTAAGGCATTGCAATAATCTAGTCTAGTGGTACAGAGCATAGCAGGTGTTACCGACTAGCGGCAATTCTGAAAGCCAGCATCAAGCTTTCAACTCACAATAGTCATAGCAGATCGCAAATTCTGCGCCTGCATAGCTTCGGAAAACCCTAGCGCCGAAGCATCATAAACCAGCGTCCCACGTTCAACACATTTGCCATGGCCGCAGCGAAGTAAGTTAATGCCGCCGCCTTGAGTATTATGCGAACCTTACCTACATCATGTTCTTCCACGTACTCGCCCTCTATAAGAATTGGCAGGGCCTTGTTGAAGCTGGCATCCCATTCCTCGGGGAGAATTATTAAATAGGCCAGCGCACCGCCTAGCTGCAATAGTAGACTTATTGCAATTACGATACCAATAGCAAAGGGAGCGCGCAGAAAGATGCCAATAATTGGAATGCTGAACATAATAGCGATACCAATTTTGTTAAGTACTTGCGCCCTTGGAAGGTATTTTTTACGCAACTCAAATATTTTTTCTTCCCGATGGAACTGAATGGCATGCCCCACTTCGTGTGCAGAGACAGCAATCGCAGTTAAAGATTTCCCATAGAAATTAGTAGCGCCAAGTCGCACAGTTTTAGCTGCCGGGTCGAAATGATCTTTAAAGTCATCGGTTTCTTCAACCAGGATCCCATCCAACTGGAAGCGCGAAATTAGATGTTGGGCTAGCTCACCGCCGGTGCCTGGAAAGGAGTCTCGCTCAGCCGAATACTTGGTCATTACGTGCCGAACCCAAAATGAGGGCACATACACCAAAATAGCAAGCACCGCGCCAACAATAAGGAGTGGCATTAGATTATATGCTTAATTTTTAGTGCGGTAGGGAGAGGCTCGATTTTACGCTCGAATACAGTTTCTAGCAGTTGATAGAATTTTTGTCTAAACCAAAGGTTACATGCCCATTTTTCTCCCTGTAGCACAAGCATACCACCGTGCACACTGTTGGGATGGCGGACCATACTACCCTGGAAACAATTATGACACACCAACATGCAGCCTTTTATCGCTCTTACCTCCATGTCCAAATTTGGAAACGATGTACCACCACTTTCTTCAACATCACTCAAATAAAGCACACAAGTGACCATACGCTGACCTCCCGTTGACATGCAGCATTGCCCTCGCTCGTTGCTCACGTCCCAGGCATCAAAGTGATGCTGCATATTCTTGGCCTCGCCGGGAATGAACAACTCGAAGCGATTCAGCATTCTCCAATGGAATACCAATTACCTCTGCAATACGTAACAATAATTCCGCAATGACCTCATTGTACCCATGGGAAACTCAGCAATTTTTTCCGGCTCCTTCCTGATCTGCCACACCGGTTTTAGAGCCACTGGCTAATGCTTGATTTAATTTCGGTTTGGCAGCGACCAGTAGCTGCTCTATCTTGTTCTCTGTAAGGAAACCCTCGAACACGCAGATCAACGGATTTCCATTAATCCGCTGCCCAGTTTCGTAGAAGTTGCGTAACTTTATCGACATTATTCTTCCTATTGCCTCGCACTTTCCCATTAAACTCAAATGCCAATAAACTGAGTTCTTATTGAGCCACCAATACCTGCCTGCCGCGGACTGCACCTGCTTTAAGGTCGGACAGTGCCACGGTTACTTCAGACAAAGGCCGCTCATGTATGTCTATGGGTGCTATCTTGCCTTCGCGTACCAATGCCATAAGCTCATCCATGTCTTGTAGTGAACCAACATAACTGCCCTGGATCAGTCGCGCATTCATGGGGATAAATGGAATCGGTATATTCAACGCACCACCAAATAAACCGACGATTATCAGCTTGCCACCTTTGCGCAAACAGCTTAGCCCATAATTTACTGATGTTTCTGCACCTACAAAATCTAGCACCGCGTAAACACCGCCAGTGGCCTTTCTGATTTCCTTGGCGGTTTGAGATTCTGATGAATTGAACGTGTACTCGACTCCGAGATCTCTGGCTGCCTGCAGCTTAGCCTCATCAATATCGACAACGATGGGCTTAATATGCATAACTGACAAGGCGATCTGAATAGCCATCATACCAACACCACCCGCACCGATAATAACAACCACATCATCTTCCTGGCGTTCCCCAATTTTCTTTAGTGCACCGTAGGCAGTCAATCCAGAACAGGCATACGTAGCGGCTAAAGAATTAGATATACTCCCTTTATCAAACAAATATTTAGCATCCGGCACTAATACATGATCGGCAAAGCCACCTTGCGCGACGATACCCAGCGCCCGACCCGGCGTGCACAGATGCTCATCACCACGGCGGCACAAAGCGCAATCACCACAGCCTATCCAAGGATAAACCACGCGACGATCGCCAATTTTTAGGCCAGCAACACCTGAACCGATAGCCACCACCTCACCAAATATTTCATGTCCCAACACCAGGCCCTCTTGTGCCACATTGAGCTGCTTGTCGTTGCCCAGTTCGAACACGCCTTCGTGGATGTGGATATCCGAATGGCAAACGCCGCAAGCCATCACCTTCATAAGCACCTGAGAACCGGAGGGAACGGGTGTTTCGGATTCGTTCCTGACCAATGGTGCGCCGGGGCTTGCGGTCTGATAAGAGATCATGCACTTGCCTTCTTATTGGTGTTCATAATTTGTGTGGGCACGGTTGGTTCCAGACTTGGCTGCTAATTATTTTCAGCTGTCCATTGTGCAAAAGTCGAGCCTTCTTCCGCCAGTTTTCTCAATAGCGGTGCCGGCTTCCAGTAATCCTCACCATACGCGTCCCGAAACTCACAGATTTTATCGTACACGTTCTTCAGGCCAATTTGGTCTGCATAGTGCATCGGCCCACCTTTGGCTGCCGGAAAGGCGTAGCCGAAAACATAGACTACGTCTATATCACTGGGTCGCTGGGCGACACCCTCTTCAAGAATAAGAGCTGCTTCGTTTATCAACGGGTATAAACACCGCGCCAATACTTCTTCATCTGATATATCCCGTTGCTCAATTCCCAGCTTTTCAGCCTCTGATTTGATCAGTGCCTCGACTTCAGGGTCAGAGTTGCTTGCTCGAGTATCCGGGTCGTACTGGTAATAACCTGACCCAGTTTTTTGACCGTGCCTGCCCATTTCAACCAGCACCGTTCCCATGCGAAACAACTTGGGATCGTCAGGCAAGTCCGTGAGTGCCTGCCGTGCCTTATAACCCACATCCAGTCCGGCAAGATCCCCCATGGCCAGCGGCCCCATGGCCATACCGAACTTCTCCAGCACGGAATCTACTTGCTGCGGAGTGCACCCGTCCAGCAGTAACATCTGCGCTTCACGCCCGTACCCACTCAACATCCTGTTACCAATGAAGCCGTAACACACCCGCGAAAGAGCACATACTTTGTCAATTGCCTTACCAATTTTCATCGCTGTGGCTAGCACGTCATCAGCAGTTTTCTTACCACGTACTACTTCGAGCAACTTCATCACATTAGCGGGGCTAAAGAAATGCATACCCAATACGTCCTGCGGCCTGCCGGTAACCTCGGCGATAGCATCAACATCTTGATAGGAGGTATTGGTTGCGAGAATAGCGCCGGGCTTGCACACTGCATCGAGCTTGGTAAAAATCTCTTGCTTCAATTCCAGGTTTTCAAACACCGCCTCAATCACCAGGTCAACATCGCCAATATCTGCGTATTCGGTTGTCCCACTTATCATGCCAATTCGTTGCTCCATCTGGTCGGCAGGGAGCTTACCCTTCTTCACCGTTATAGTGTAATTCTTGCGGACTATTTCCAATCCACGGCGCAAGGCCTCAGAGTTGACCTCCAGCATCACAACAGGGATCCCCACATTAGCAAAACACATGGCTATACCACCGCCCATGGTGCCACCCCCAATAATTGCTACCTGTTTGATTTCCCGTACCGGTGTGCCCCTGGGAAGACCCTTAACCTTGGCAGCCTGTCGTTGTGCAAAGAAGATGTGCCGCATGGCAGCAGATTCAGGCGAAGTTAACAACTCCCTAAATAGCTCTCTCTCACGTTCGAGCCCCTCATCCATAGGTAAATTTACCGCCGCTTCAATACAAGAAACGATTTTATCCGGGGCAATTTGACCGCGAGCTCGCCGCGCCAATCGCTTGCGGGCTTTTTCAAAATAGCCAGGTTCGATTAAAGCCGGGTCGATGGTAATATCACGAATGCGATTAAGAGGGGCACCTGACTCCACTAGTTCTTTTGCATATTTTATAGCGCCGGATTTAAGATCCTCAGCGCCTATAATTTCATCCACAAGACCCATGCCATGGGCTTTCGGAGAAGACAAAGGATTTCCGCTGGTGATTAGATCTAACGCTGCTTCAACGCCTGCTATTCTTGGTACGCGCTGCGTGCCGCCGGCGCCTGGTAGCAAACCCAATTTAACCTCTGGCAGCCCCACCTTAGCAGATGCAACAGCACACCGATAATGACACGCTAGCGCCACTTCGAAGCCACCCCCCAGAGCAGTACCATGGATAGCTGCGACCACTGGCTTACTTGAATTTTCCAGGGCTATTAGTACCTCGGGCAAGCCAGGTCCCTGCGGTGGTTTACCGAATTCAGTAATATCAGCCCCAGCAATAAAAGTCCGACCTTCGCAAAATAATACCAGCGCCTCACTGGTATCTTCCTGAGCCACAGTGATGGCATTGAGGATCCCTTCACGTACCACCTGGGCCAATGCATTTACCGGCGGATTATTTACACTTATTACACCGATGTTATCAATGATTTCATACTGAATTACGTTCGACATATTATTTCCTTCTGGTAGGGCCAATCATTCTAGCATAGTGACTAAGGCGGTGGAATTAGCCTAACAGCAAGGGTTAGCTGGTCTGCGTGGTCGCTAAAAACGGGTTGATATGATATTTTAACCAGGCGCTTCTCGACTAAGTAGAGGCGGCTATCGATTGAGGAATCTTGGGAATGATACGGGACCAGGAAACACTAAATCAGCTTATTGACGTAGTCGAACGCTTCGTTCGGGAGCGACTGGTGCCGGCCGAGCAGAAAATGGCCGAAGAAGCGAAATTACCCGACGACATTCTTCAGGAAATGAAGGCGCTAGGCCTGTTTGGACTGACCATCCCAGAAGAATACGGCGGTCTTGGCCTTACCATGGAGGAGGAAATTCTGGTGGCCATAGCACTGGGCCGAACTTCGCCTGCATTTCGATCTATCATTGGCACCAATAACGGTATTGGTTCAGCTGCTATTGTCTTCAATGGCACTGAAGCGCAAAAGCAGAAATACCTGCCAAAGTATGCTCGCGGCGAATGGATAAGCTGCTTTTGCCTTACTGAACCGGACGCTGGCTCCGATGCGGCGGCCCTGAAAACCAGCGCGCGCCGGGAAGGTGATGTCTATATTCTAAACGGCACCAAGCGCTTTATTACAAACGCAGCAGTTGCAGACACCTTTAATGTGATGGCTCGCACCAACCCGGAGATCAAAGGTTCCAGGGGAATATCTTCTTTCATCGTTGACAAAGGTACGCCCGGAATTTCAACCGCACCTATCGACAAAAAAATGGGCCAGGCAGGTTCCCTTACTTGTGATGTAATCTTCGAGGACTGCCCGGTACCCGTTGAGAATCTCGTCGGTGGAGAAGGTGAAGGTTTTATTACTGCCATGAAAGTACTGGATCGGGGGCGGTTGCATATTTCAGGTGTCAGCGTAGGAGTCGCCGAGCGCTTAATCAAAGATGCGTTGGAATATGCGATGCAACGCAAACAATTCGGCAAGCCGATCGCTGAGCAGCAATTAATTCAGGCTATGTTAGCCGACTCAAGAACAGAGTCTTTTGCTGCCAAATGCATGACACTGGAAACTGCACGAATGCGAGATGAGGGAAAGAATGTAAGTACCGAGACTTCGGCTTGCAAGTTATTTTCTACTGAGATGGTGGGTCGGGTAGCTGATCGAGCTGTACAAATTCACGGTGGCGCTGGCTACATGTCAGAGTATTCAGTGGAGCGCTTTTACCGTGACGTAAGACTCTTCAGACTCTACGAGGGTACCAGCCAGATACAGCAACTGGTAATCGCTCGCAATATGATAAAAGCCGCCGAATAAAGTGTGTGCCAAGACCAATAGCAGTCTCATTCACCATTATTTACCTGACACCAATCAGTCTTTGCCTAATACAAAACAGGCTTCAGCCTATTTTGACCTAGATCAACTTGACTCGCTGCCAATCCTCGATACAAGTTGTAATGTGCGTCAAGGTATGGATTAATTCAGATACTACCTGATCATATTGATAGTGGCAGCCCCAATCTATACATGGCAGATATCATGCAGAACATAAAGAGCATACTCGTTATCGTCGATCCGACTGTTGAGCATGATTGCGTCATTGATCGAGCAAGATTTATCGCCAAATCAAGTAATGCAAAGGTTGAACTGTTCATCAATTACAATAATTTCCTCACCGATCAGACCTACGCTTTCGAAGGGGAAGGTAACAATTTAATTAAGAACCAGAGCAAACTATTTCATGAGCATTTTGAGCAACTGTTAACCCATCACGTTGAAGAATTCACTAAAGAAGGTATCGACGTCTCCTACTTACTCAAGGGGGAGAGCCACCTGGCTGAGGCTATTATCAAACACGCCATTGAACTCAAACCCGATTTGGTTTTAAAGAGCACCCATCATCGCAGTGCACTAAGGCGCTCTCTGGTTACCAATACTGACTGGCGTTTAATCCGCAAATGCCCGTCTACGTTGCTTTTGGTAAAACCTAATGAATGGCAGGCGAATGGTAGCGTGGTGACCGCTGTAGATCCCTTACATGCAAAGGCAGCCCAAACATCATTAGACCACCAACTACTGACCTATACAGAGATGTTTGCCGGATTTTTAAAACAGTCTGCTTGTGTTTTTCACTGCTACTTTCCCTTTGTCAGCAGCATGTTTCCATTAGGTAGTGAGTCCGCCGAACACTTGATTACAGTGCGCGATAAACACCAGATAAAACTGAATGAATTACTAGCCAATTACAATATTGATCAGGACAACATACATCTTACTCACGGCGAACTGATTTCCACATTAATAACATACCTTAAATCAACAAAGGCCAATATTCTTGTCATTGGTGCGCTGTCAAGAAACTTCCTGGAACGCGCCATAGTTGGCAATACTGCAGAAAAAATTTTAGATGATTGCCCCTGCGATGTCCTAGTGGTGAAACCATCTTAACCAAAAAGCAACGTTGCTTGATGTCAAACTCGGCCACAGCTCCCTACCCCAAACTGTTTAAGCCATTGGACCTGGGTTTTACCACGCTAAAAAATCGCATCCTAATGGGTTCCATGCACACCGGCCTTGAGGACATTCCAAACAGCCATCAGCGCATGGCTGCCTTCTATGGTGAACGCGCTCGCGGTGGAGTGGCCTTAATAGTTACCGGTGGCTTCATGTCCAGTGAACATTGCCTACCACCTGGCGCTACACCGGTTTTCAAGCAAGCCGGTCAGATCGAGAATCACAAAATAATTACCTCTGCGGTACACAAAGAAGGTGGCAAAATATGCCTGCAGATACTTCATACCGGAAGGTACTCAAGAACCGAAAACCTGATCGCTCCCTCAGCAATCCCGGCTCCTATAAATAGGTACGTTCCTCACGAAGCAACACCAGCCCAGATTGAAGAAGAGATTCAGAATTTTGTGGGATTTTCCGCATTTTGCCAAAATTCAGACTATGACGGCGTCGAGATAATGGGCTCGGAAGGCTACTTTATTAATGAGTTTATCGCACAGCGCACCAACAGGCGCACCGACCAATGGGGCGGCAGCTTTGAAAACCGAATCAGGTTACCCATTGAAATCGTGCGCCGCGTACGAGAAAAAGTCGGGAAATCCTTCATCATTATTTTCCGTCTCTCGATGCTTGACTTGGTGGAAGGCGGCAGCAGTTTTGACGAAGTCGTGCTACTAGGCAAGGCACTATGTCATGCTGGTGTTTCCCTCATTAACACAGGCATCGGCTGGCACGAGACCACCATCCCAACAATTGCAACCAAGGTGCCACGTGCAGCATTCAGCTGGGTCACTGCTGCCTACCGTGATGCTCTACCCGTGCCAGTAATTACATCCAACCGTATTAACACGCCAGAAGTAGCCGAAGAAATACTCCAAAGAGGCGATGCCGACATGGTCTCAATGGCCAGACCCTTACTGGCAGATGCCGTCTTCGCCAACAAAGCCCAGGCCGGCAAATCCGATGAAATCAACACATGCATCGCCTGTAACCAGGCTTGTCTTGATCATATTTTCAACAGCAAGCTAACCAGCTGCCTAGTTAATCCACGTGCCTGTCACGAATTAGAATTAATTGTAGAAAAAACAAAACTGGTTAAAACAATTGTGGTGGTGGGAGCCGGGCCGGCAGGTCTCGCAGCAGCGATAACGGCAGCCGAATGCGGCCATAAGGTAACGCTGTTCGAAGCCAGCAACAAAATTGGTGGCCAGTTTAATCTTGCTAAGCAAATCCCTGGGAAGGAAGAGTTTAGAGAAACCCTCCGATACTACACCCGGCAATTAGAACTACGGGGCGTCGTTCTCAAGCTAGGTGTGAAGGTGTCAGCCGAAAAACTAAACCAGTCAAATTTCGATGAAATTATAATGGCCACTGGGATTGTACCGCGTATACCCGCTATTGATGGCATCGATCACAAATCGGTTGTTAGTTACATCGATGTCATTAATGGGACTGTTGAGCTTGGCCACAGTATAGCTATCATTGGTGCTGGCGGCATTGGGTTCGACGTAGCGGAATTACTTTCGCAGAAAGGCAAGTCAAGCAGCCTGGATATTCCTACCTTTATGCAGGAATGGGGTGTGGATATGTCGCTTGCAGCGCGCGGAGGTATTGAAAGGGTACAAGCCGACCCAGAGCAATCTCCGCGCACAATCTACCTACTGCAAAGAAAGCCAGAGAGTCTAGGTAAAAACCTCGGCAAAACCACTGGCTGGATCCATCGCCTGGGATTGGTAAAGCGTGGCGTGAAAATGATCTCCGGCTGCAACTATGATCGTATTGATGACCAGGGTTTGCACCTGAGCATTAACAATGATCCACAGCTACTTGCAGTTGATCAGGTGGTGATTTGCGCAGGACAGAAACCGCACAGAAAATTAGTTTCTGGCCTGAACAAGCCTTTTCACCTGATCGGTGGCGCGGATGTAGCGACAGAGCTCGATGCCAAACGAGCGATTGATCAGGGGACTCGATTGGCCGCGTCGCTATGAAGCTTTACAAAGGGGCGCATTAAGGCGTGCTCGCCTAATGCAAATGCTTGGAAAACCAAGCCAGCCTTGCCTTCGCCGCCTGCACTGCATCCTCATCCCTGAAACCATGACCCGCACCGGGAATAGTAATAAAGTCTGATACCACACCCTGCTTCTCAAATTCGGCCTGCATGACTTCCGAATTACTGATAACGACTAAGTCATCTGCATCGCCATGGATCAACAGTGTTGGCGGATCTTCCGGGTCAGCGAAAAGGATAGGGGAAACAGTGGGAGCCAGATCCCTATCAAAATCCAATGCCTCGAAACGTTCATTGAACGGACTGGGTCCAACCCATGTACGCATATCGACTGGTGGGTAATACGCCACTACGGCTGCTACCTGGTTACTGTAACGCAGCACTTCATCTTCTGCATTCATATTGCCCGTATCGGAGTCGAGCCCGAGCATTAATGACAAATGCCCACCAGCGCTGCCACCGGTTACACCGAGTCTATCTGCATCTATACCATAACTATCAGCATTCATATGGATATGGCGAATGGCACGACTAACATCAGCGTAGGCTTCAGGAACAAGGTAGCGAGGCGCACTGCCATGATGCACGGGAATCACAGTAAAGCCTGCCTCCAATAAATCGACAAACTGACTTGCCCGACTCTCGGCAGGAGCCCATCTGGAAAACCAACCACCACTCACCATATAAATAATAGCTGCACCATTTTGATTATCTGGTCTTATTACATCATAAATAAGCGCCATACCGTCCTTGTGACCGTACACCACATCAGAAGAAATATTCGCATCTGCAAAACCGACAGCACTGACTGTGATAGTTATAAAAAACAGAAAAACTATTGATATTTTCTTCATTTTCTCTTCTCCTGTATCAGGGCACTACTAATTAATTATCGCGCAACAAATTTGCCGGCGAATACTGATCAGTTAGTACTCGCCTGCTCATATCCCAATCCACTTGCGTTGACATCCGGTTAGGGTACTCCAGCATGGGAATATTATATTTTTGCAATCTCTCTTCTATACTTTGCGCTGCGGACATCAACTCTCCGAGCTCTGGCAGAGGATTCAAGCTGGTAATAATAATGCGATTACCCGAGGTCGGGAGCTTGAAATTAAACAGCTCTCCGAACACATTTTGATAGGTTACCGATTCATGATCATAAAATTCGCTGGTTGAAAACGTATTGGCGATAAGCACGCCACCGGGCGCCATGATTTCCTTTACTTCACCGAGAAACTCCCGCGTTAGAAGATGTTCCGGAATGTAATCCCCGGTGAATGCATCCAATACGATGTAATCATATTTCGCGCCGGTCAGGGCCGCCCGTTTGACAAAAACCCGGGCATCGTTTACGGTGACATTCATATTTTCATTCTCTGCAAAGAAGAAATATTCCTTGGCTACGTTAACCACGGCTTGGTCGATTTCAACTATATCGATTTGCGCGTCAGGGTATAAATCCGTCAGCGTAAGCGGGATGGAACCACCTCCCAACCCAGCAACCAGGATTCGAGTCGGGCTGGGTTTCAATAGCAATCCGGCAAAACTCATTCTTGTGTAATCAAACACCAGACGGTCGCGGTCATTTAGCATGACACAGGTTTGATTTCTGTCACCACGAACCGCATTAAAAATCAAACATCGACGATCACCATTTTGCACCACGGTAATGTCTCTATAGATCGACCGCTCCTCATGGATCGTTTCCCCCTGAGCCGGCAGCCAAATGAGTACTGCTGCTAATAGCGTAATTGCAACTCTAAACACTTTCATATCACACCTGATTTTTAACTTGTTCCACCCGGGATAAAGCCCCCGATCTATTCATCACATAATTTACCAGCAAGATAAATGCAGCAACAAAAATTAATGCGGAGACGACACCCCATAAAATTTGATTTACTTCGAACCAGAGTACGAAGTAAAAGGTAGTACCTAACGTACCCAGTGCAGACCCAATCGTGGAAACAAAAAACAACAGCCCAGCCATTTGCCCACTGTGCTCATGAGACTGCACCAATAACCTCACCGAATACGGTGAAATCATACCCAAGATACTAGTCGGCACCAGATACATGAACACCGATGCGATTAATGACCCATAGCGAGGGTCTTCAATTACAAGAAATATTGGCCGCATAATCGAATCCGCCATCAGTATTGCCGGTAATGAAAAAACCGCTGCACCGATAAAAAAGAGCGAGTAAGTAACCGGGCTCGGGTTACGGGCTGAAAGCTTACCGCCCCACAGATAGCCCAAAGCCAGAGATAACATAAAGATAGTGATAATGCTGCCCCAGACAGAGAGGCTGCCGCCAAAATAGGGCGACATAATCCTCGCTCCCAGCATCTCTACGGTCATGATGCAGAAGCCACTTACAAAGGCTGCACCGATTACAACTGCTCTGGGCAGGGCTGGCTTGTCAGACTGCTTCACACATGTTTCCTTCAGAAAGTTATCTATTTTGCGTTCTGAAACACTCGAAGAGCTAAAATAACACCACCTTGATACTACGCAAAGCCGTTTCAGCGACTAAAATGGGGCTTTATTCGCCTCCCGGGTCTACTGCCGAGCTCCCAGATGCCGGCCACCATCTAGCGCTATTACCTGGCCAGTCATGTATTTGGAGGCTTGCGACGCCAGATACAGCGCGAGACCCGCCATATCCGTTGCGCATCCAATTCTGCCAAGCGGGTTCTCCCTTTCTATCTTGTCCTGAAACTTGCTCAAAGTGTGCGCCATCATTTGACTCTCGAAGGCGCCTGGCGCAATCGCATTTACTAAAACCCCTTCTGGAGCCAATCGCACCGCCAGATTCTTAGTAAGAAAATGCACCGCCGCTTTGCTGGCACCATAGGCAAAATTATCCTGAGTAGAGACGCGCAGACCATCAATCGAGCCTATATTAATTACCCTAGCGGGATCCTCCGGGCTGGCATCCTGTTTTAACAATGGCAGTAAATCCCTTGTCAAAGTAAAAATAGCTTTGACGTTAATATCCATCACCTTGTCATAGCCTGCATCGGGATAGTCTTCAAAGGCTGCTCCCCACGCCGCCCCGGCATTATTAACCAGGATATCAATACTGGGCTCATGTACTTCAATTTCCGCGACGAAGGCATCGCGGCCCTCCTTCGTGGCCAAGTCTGCGGGAAATGGGATACAAGTGCCTTTGGCCGACAGCTCATCTGCAGTAGCAATGCACGCCTCTGCCTTGCGCGCGCTAATGTAGGTCTTGACACCATTTTCCACAAAGCCCTGGGCAATCATCTTGCCAATACCTCGAGAACCTCCGGTGACAATTGCGACCTTGCCGGTTACTGAAAACAGCTCATTAATTTGAAATGGCATAGAGTCGACTCCCTCAGCTTGATGATGTTCAATGCTCAATTTTGCCGCTAATGACGAGTTCACACATCTGTTGCAGAATATGGGTCTTGGTTATCATTACAGCGAAGCGTTTATCCTTAGTCAGCCCCTTATAGTAACGATAATAAATTTGCTGTCCTATTACCGCCAGTCGAAACAGCCCAAAGCAAAAGTAAAATGGAAAGTGATCAACCGACAGTCCGGTTCGCTCTTTGAATCGGGCGACTATCTCAACGCGGGTTGGCGCACCATCAGCGTCGCTGGGCATAGTCCCATACGGGCGATAAAAATCAGGATCGCCAGTTTCTACCCAGTACCCCAGAGTGCAACCCAAATCCATCAGGGGGTCGCCCACTGTAGACAGCTCCCAATCCAATACACCAATCACCTTTAGAGGGGCAGACGCAGAAAAGATAACATTATCCATTTTGTAATCGTTGTGAATCACGCTGGCCTTGCCACTTTCTGGCGGCATATTATCTACTAGCCACTGAATAGTACTATCGCAATTCACCGTATCGGGAGTCGCTGCATCTGCCCAGCGTCGACACCAGCCTTCAACTTGTCTCTTTACATAGCCAACCGGTTTACCGAAATCATTCAAGCCCACCTGTTTAAGATCAATTGCATGCAAATCACCCAACACATCGAAGAAATTAAATAATTGTTGTCTGATCTGCTCAGGCGATAAATTCAAATTCTGAGGATAATGGCGTCGAATAATCAGCCCCTCTATGTACGTCATTAAGTAAAAGTCACAACCCAACACTGAATGGTCCTTGCAGAAATGCAGGGGTACCGGACCGTAGAGAAATGTATTCTTGAGTGCTGAGAGGATTGTGTACTCTCGCGACATATCATGGGCAGAACGTACCTTGCTGCCGAAAGGGGGTCGTCTGAGCACCCACTTTTCATTACCACTGCAGACCAAGTAAGTCAGGTTTGAAAAACCACCTGGAAATTGCGTGACAGTAACATCATTGGCCGCCTCGCCCAGAACGCCGTGCAGGTGTTGCTTTAATTTATCCAAGTCCAACTCTTCGCCTTCGCGAATATCCCCTGCCTTATCTACCAGATCACTCTGCACCCAACCAACCCTATTCTAACTATTATTCATACCCATGCTAACGAAATGTAACTAATTCTTTGTGTTCGGCTGTTTCGAGATGGGCTAGGCTATTAAACTGCGTCATGGACACCTTCCCTTTGCCATATTTGACCCGCGTAACCGAGCTATTATGCACCATCCAGTTAGTCGCAATGACCTGCTCATCGGGAAATTGTAATACTCTTTGCAGGGCCATGGCTATCACCCCTCCAGAAGTCGAGACCAACACACGAGAACCACCCGTATGTTTTTCCATGAGCCCATCAACAGCGCGATACACCCTATTCTGAAAATCATGCCAGTGCTCAAAGTCGCTATCCTGCATCGTTGGACTTAGGGAATTAGAAATCCAGCGTGCGGTAGCGGCTTCGAAGAGTCTTTGAAACAAGCTTTCCTCACATATGGGCCATTTCAGCTCCGAACCGAAGCCTTCCTCCGCAGCATGGTCACGCAGATAGACCTGTATTAAAGGGTCACCATTGTACTCGTTGAATGCTGGATTAACAGTAGCTTGCTCCGGCTGCCCTCTAACCAAAGACCGCAGCTCATTTGCTGTCTCCCGCTGGCGTAATAAACTACCGCTGTATATGTAATCAAAGTCTTGGTCCAGAGCCTGCCAGTGTCGAGCCAGGATTTTTATTTGCTCTACACCTCTCTCGCTAAGTTTGTCGTAGGACTCTTTCCCAAACGAAGCCTGGCCATGCCGAACAAATATTAGTTCACTCATATTCGCTAGCCAGGTGTTTATAGAGCAGAGTACCGCGCGGTGTGATAGTCAGGATTACCAAAAGTCACGTTAATCGAAGTGATGCGCTTGAACAAGTGACCCACATCTAATTCATCTGTTACCGCGATCGCACCATGAATCTGAATGGCTTCCTGACCAACTTTGCGGATGGCCCTGCCTATCCGGCTCTTTGCAGCCGATACAGCTTTGGCTTTTTCACTTTCGCTCGCACTACTATCCAGTTTCATTGCCGCCATTAACACAATAGAACGGGCCAACTGGCATTCAATAAACATATCCGACATGCGATGCTGTAGTGCCTGAAAAGTACCAATTGCCGTGCCGAACTGCTTTCTCACTTTGCTATATTCGACAGTCTTTTGCAGCAAAGACTCCATTATACCCACTGCCTCAGCACTTATAGCCAGCGTGGCGCGGTCTACCACAGTCTCCAACGCTGGCAGTGCGCCGCCTTCTTTACCCAGCAGATTAGATGAACTTAGTTTTACCCCATCGAGTGCAATTTCCGCTGCTCGGTGCCCATCAATATTTATTAACTCGTTAATGCTTACCCCTTCTTCCTGTCTGTCGACGATAAAAATTGATATCCCCCCTCTGTCCCGCTCACTGCCACCGCTTCTAGCTACCACTAGAATTTTATCTGCACTACATCCATTTAATACGGCAATCTTTCTGCCATTGAGAATAACTTCATCACCCTTTGTGTTAGCCGTGGTTTGCACACTAGCAAGATTATAGCGACTGTCGCTTTCCCCAAACGCACAGGCTAATTGCAGCGTGCCTGTCATTATCTGCGGCAGTAGCTCGGCCTTTTGTTCGTCGCTTCCTAACAGACTAATGAGACCACCAGCCAAAACAGTAGTAGGTAAAAATGGTTCGATCAACAAAGCCTTGCCAAATTCTTCCATCATAACCATTAGATCAACCGCCGACCCACCGAAACCACCGTCTTCTTCAGTGAAGGGTACTGTCAGCCAGCCCAGTTCTGCAAATAAAGCCCAGTTATCTTCGCTATAGCCTTTTTCGCTGGCAACCAGCGTTCGACGTGCTTCAAAATTGTAATTTTTTTGCACAAATTTCTGCACACTTTCCTGCAGCATCTGTTGCTCTTCGGTAAAAGAAAAATCCACTGTATAACCTCGTTTCCCGATTTAACTGACTTTTTAAAGCCCCAATACAGCCTTGCAAATTATATTGCGCTGTACTTCGTTGGAACCACCATAGATAGAAGCTTTTCTATTATTAAAATAGGTGAGCGCCGACCCGGCCAAATTGCCCGGACCCACCGACTCGCCGGCAAACCCATTTTCAAACTGCTCCGGGACAAATGGCAGACTGTTATAGCCTGCTAATTCGACAAATAACTCATCTATTTGCTGAGCCAGTTCGGTACCAACTATTTTAAGTATAGAGGATTCTGGGCCAGGCGCCTTGCCAACGGTAACCGATGCCAACGTTCTAAGTTCGGCGTATTCCAGCGCTTGCAGCTCTATTTCTGCTTCTGCAATTTTCTGTCTAAAGGCCGCATTGTCAAGCAGCGAACTACCGCTACCATCCTGGGTGTTGGCAGCCGCTTTTCCTAATTCGATTAGCCTGCGTTTACCCCGTGGCACACCTGCAATATTGGTGCGTTCATGGGTTAGCAGCACTTTGGCGTAGGTCCAGCCTCTGTTCTCTTCCCCTACTAAATTATTAATTGGTACTCGAACATCATCGAAAAATATTTCGTTCACCTCCGGATGGCCATCCAGCAACACGATGGGTTTTAGAGTAATTCCAGGGGACTTCATATCGATCAGAAGGAAACTGATACCTTCCTGTTTTTTAACCGTACTGTCTGTGCGCACCAGGCAAAAAATCCAATCGGCATACTGCCCATAGGTATTCCAGGTCTTGCAACCATTAACGATGTATTCGTCCCCATCACGCACGGCGGAAGTTTTGAGGGAGGCCAAGTCAGATCCGGAATTTGGCTCAGAATAGCCCTGACACCACCAGACATTACTTTGCAATATGTCTGGCAGAAATCGCTGCTTTTGCTCATCATTCCCATAAGCCATTATCACTGGTGCCACCATTTTCATTCCAAAGGGAACCGGCTCAGGCGCTCCTATTGCACCCATTGCGGTAGCAAAGATGTGTTTTTCAGTAGGTGACCAACCCGTTCCACCATATTCGGCCGGCCAACTTGGTGCTGCCCAGCCTTGCTTGTAGAGTATCTTTTGCCATTGAATCAACTCATCACTGCTTAAGCGAATATTAGCATCCACTTTTACGCGAAATTCCGCAGGAAACTCCGCTTGCAGAAAGGCTTTTGCCTCTTCCTGGAACGCCAACTCGTCGGCGGTTAAATCTACATTCACAATAATTCTCCTAAATACTGCCCCATAGCCCCATGTTAACTCGATTGACGACGTCAAAGACCAAGTGTCTCGAATCCTGCGCAAAGCGAGTCAAGTCATCCACCTCAATTTCCGAAATCGACAAACAATAACACCATTTCAGGGCGCAGATAAACAAATATCGAGCAACTGCTCTATGGGATTTTCACAACAATCAGTCGATTCCATCTCTGGTGAGATAAACTAAAATACAGCTTACTGATTAAGCCTGAATCTCACCCGCACCCTTTGTTTTCCTGATCAAAACAATGTTCAATAATTGATCTAGCTCAATGGATTTGATGCTACAAATGCGTTATCCTTCGCTCTCGATTTACTAGACCACATTTTTGATCCATATCTACACAAAAAAAGAACCCAAGGAGCAACCATGAAAATCGGTCATATTGCAAAAACTGCCCTAGTGCTTACGACACTATTGAGCGTCATTGCCTGCAGTTCAACGAGTGAAGAGGCCGAAACCCCTGAATCTGCGGTTTCGAGCGAAGGCGCCGACAATAATACTCGTAGAGCTGAGGAATTGGCTGCAGAAGCCCGTCGCCGTGCAGCTGAAGCTGAAGCACGGATCGCAAGCGCAGCTCTATCTACCACTGTGTTCTACTTCGATTTTGATATAGCTGAATTTCGCAGCGCGGACCGGGATGTACTTACCTACCACGCTCAGGATCTCGCAGCGAATCGCAACAAGGGCATTCGGCTGGAAGGTCATGCCGATGAGCGCGGCACAAGGGAATACAATATCGCGCTAGGCGAACGCCGGGCAGAAGCGATTCAGAACTACCTGATCGTAAATGGAGCAGCACGCTCACAAATAGAAACTGTCAGTTACGGGGAAGAGCAACCGGCCAATCGTGGCCAGGGCGAAAATGCCTATCAACTCAATCGTAGAGTTGAAATAGTCACTGAGTAGAATAACCCATTCAAGAAAGGCCGGTATCGAGAGATATCGGCCTTTTCTTATGCACGCGTAACCGCAGGGGTTCTGTCGATCTAGGGCACAGATCTGCGAATCATAGCGCTTTCTTATCTAGCTTGCTAAACAATCAATAGAGTACTCCCTTAGGCCTAGCAGCTTTAAATCCGACCAGCCAGACCAACACGGTGAACAGAAAGAATCCAGGTACGACATAATAATAAATACTGTCAATCAATTGCGCCGAGTAACCTAGTAACCAAACCAAGCTATAGATAACCATGCCCACTACGTGGGCGAGCAAATAATAATCAATGAATGGTTTGTGATTGATTGTCATGGGCCAAGGTTTGCAAATGAACAGCCAGCGCAAAGAAACAATAATGACAAATAGGTCTGTTGGCCAGAACAAGAGCAGATTTACATTGTGATGCAAATCCAGATGATCGGACACAAACCAACTACCTAGCATCAACAAACCGTATATTCCGCTAAACAAACCAGTAAGTAGACCAAGAGCTCCTAGCAGCCTGAAGCTAATGCCCGGTATTTTGAAGCCAATTTTGAATTGGGTAGCAAAAAAAGGCCTGGAATTCTTCTTAAGCAGCAAATAAAGCAACAAGGTTGGCCCGAGCAGAATCATTGCCGCTAACCGATAGGGATCTGTCTGCGCGGAGGGGGTAGGAAACGCCCTCACTACTTCAGTTTCAGTAAGCAAATTCTGCCGTTGTCCGTTTATTGCCACATCCGAGCTTAGACCCAATAATCTTGTACGCAAACTGAGAGGCAGAAACATTTCCTCCCATTCGGACACCTCGCGATCGATATTGCTATTCATCAGGATATCCAGAGAAATTGAGACCAGCCCGACAGATTTATAGTGAGATTGCACTTGATCTCTAAAGCTGTAGCCAGTTACTCCTGTATTTGAATTCGCGATTTTGCCAAACAGGGCCTCATTCAGATAGTCTCGAATCCGGGTGGTACAGTTGTCGAAAAAGTAGTTGTAGGGATACTCCACATTCCTAGGTTCGATATTCCACAACAAACGCCTATACAATATTTCTTTCTGCTGGTTGGTAAGATTTAGCTTGTCCTGCCAGACTGTGCGCTCTTGCCCTGCATACTGGGCGAACTCTCGCGCGGGGGAGGTGGTCCCGAGTCTATAATTCATGACCCCTTTGAAGAAATTATAGGAGAAATTTACGACGCCACCGCTGGCATCAAATAGTCCCCAGTTGAAGACCGTATCTGAATTATTGGCCTCGTCGACCACGCGCAATGCGGTGTGGCCAAAGTTATCCCAAACCTGATCGCCCACGTCGACAGTAATTAAATAAAAATGGATTCGGCCCAGATCTGCCTCAATTTGATAGCTACCCGAGGCTGGGATTGGTGCTATTTGTGCGTGGGGATTTGATACACCGATGATGCTGACAAGGAGTAGCAGGCTAAAACAACAAAATCGCTTACTGAACAATAAGATAAATTTCACACTAGGCGTCGTTAGGCCACATTTGAATAAAGGCATCGCAATTGTTAGCGAGGTCGCGAAACAGTAACCTTAACAAAGATACGCTTTTGATCAAACACCAAACTACCTGAAAGCTGAACTAGTATTTGTGAATTGCTTCCGCATAGTAAACGCCAGTTTCACAACCCGGTCATATAGAGGGTTAATTTAAAGACAAAAAAAACCCTACTCTTCATCCGCCAAGCTGTTGAGTAAGGATTTACGGCAGCATATATCATGCGCGTTCACACAAAAACATTGTGGGTTTTGTAAGGTAACCCAATTGCACGACGGTTCCGTTAATGGGCGTAGCTTACCTAGCTTTCCCTGAACTGATTCTGAACGGGTATCTAACTCGAATCTTTATCCTGACTATCCGATGGCGTGACTGCGCTTGTGTAAGTAGATGTGAGATTAAATGGTATCATCTCAGGTTCTCGAATCAGCGCAGGGTAGGAAGGATACAGAATGGAAGATACGATGAATGGTGCAGCTGCGCTTATCGAAACACTGGCCGATTGCGGCGTTGAGCTTTGTCTTGCTAACCCGGGCACCTCGGAGATGCATCTGGTGCAGGCTCTCGACGGCGAACCGAGAATTCGCTCAGTCCTGGCGCTTTTTGAAGGTGTTTGTACCGGAGCTGCCGATGGCTTTGCCCGAATGACAGGGAAGCCCGCTGCGACGCTGCTGCACCTCGGCCCGGGTTTGGCCAATGGCATTGCCAATTTGCATAACGCCAGGCGCGCTAACTCGCCGATGATCAACATCGTTGGAAATCACGCTAATTTCCATATCGGTTTTGACACCCCCTTAACATCCGACATTGAGCCACTGGCACAAAATTACTCCGCCTGGATAAATTCCTGCAGCACTTCCAAGACACTGGCACAACATGGAGCAGATGCCTATACCGCCACGCTGCGCCAATCCATCGAGTCACAAGGTCAAATTGCCACGCTGATAATGGGGTCGGACGCAGCCTGGGGGCCCAGTAGCGGGCCCGTCGTACCAAATAGCCTTCCATCGCGAAGCACTGTTGAGGAGGCTACCATCACAAAAATTGGCGACCTGCTCTCTTCAGGTGGAAAAACTGTATTGCTGCTTGAGCATCATGCAATCAAATCCGAGGCGCTGGCTGCCGCCGGCCGTATCGCCGGGAAAACCGGGTGCCGGCTGATGACAGGAACCTTTCCAGCACGTATCGATGGTGGTCCGGGCAAAGTTGCCGTAGAACGCCTACCTTATTTCCCTGAACACGTATTGGCAGCTCTGGATGGTACGGAAAACCTGATTCTAGTCGGCGGACAAATCCCTGCCAGTTTTTTCGCGTATCAGGGGCTACCGGGCCAACTGCTACCTGAGGGTTGTACTGTCCATAGATTGTCCCGGGTGGAAGAAGACGCAATAGATGCGCTGTCCCGTGTCGCCGATAGATTGGGGGCTGGCTCCGAGTTAATTAAATATTTTGAGAAAGTTGCCGTCGACAAACCGACGGGGGAACTCACTACCAGATCCATTGTGCAATCTCTGGCGGCCACCCTGCCAGAAGATGCCATCGTGGCAACTGATTCCGGTGGCGGCAACGCGGCCTATGGCCTTTGTCAAAACGCAGCTACCAACTCTTGGCTAAGTTTAACTGGTGGAGCCATCGGTCAAGGCGGACCCTGTGCTACCGGGGCCGCTTTAGCCTGTCCGGACCGGCGTGTGCTAGCACTATTGGGTGACGGTGGTGCTGCTTATACAAATCAGCATCTCTGGACCCAGGCCAGAGAAAACCTCGATGTAACAACGGTTATATTTGCCAACGGTTCCTACAATATACTGAATGTGGAATACGCCAAACTTGGCATTTCTGAAATGGGTGATATAGCAACCAGCCTTTTTAATATTGGCAACCCGGACATTAATTGGGTCGATATGGCAAAGAGCTTTGGCGTGCCTGGGGCGGTGGCAAATACAGCGGAGGAGTTGTGCCGGCTACTGGAGCAAAGTTATGAGACACCTGGCCCATTTCTAATACAGGCACAGGGAGAATTTCAGCGGTAGCTAAATGGGAACTGCAAGCATTGGGTGAGCGGTACCTATTGCCTCAGCAATTAAAGCGTAGCACCGAGGGAGCGGAGGAAAACCGGTTTTTTGGCTTCCGACCGACTGAGGGAACCCCGGAGGGGTGCAAGCTGCTGAGACAATAGGTACCGTTCACCCAGTGCGATCCAGGCGGTTACCCCCAAAGCCTATGCCCAAGTCAGATTACGCTGAATCCTCCCCAACTTGGTATAAAATTCATTCGATTGTGAATCATCAACTTCTTTATTAGGATCCAAGAAAACCATAAGAGGAATCACAATCACCGGCAACAGCAGGGTTAGGAATGACGGGTCACGCCACTCGCCAAGAGGCAGTGTCAATTCATACCAGTATTGTGCAAAGCCTCCCGCTGTTGCACTCTCTGCACCGGTAAACAAGTAGTTCAACAACCACATGCCTAAACCACCAACGAAACCTGCAAGCATGCCCCAAAAAGCAGCGCGTTCTGTCGTCTTCTTCCAATAAAAAACAAACGTAATCGCGATGGCAGGTGGCACCACCATGGCGAAACCCAGTAACAGTAATTGTAATACCGAACTGATATCGCCTAGCCAGGCGATGGTGGCAGCAACCATGCCGTAGATCACTGTGACGATTTTATAGGCGCGCAGTTTTTTATCACTGGAATAGTTTTTTGAGCCAGGAATCCAGTCATTAACCAGCATAGTTGCACTTCCCAACAAGATCGGAGCCCCAGATGAGATAACAGCCGCCAGCACAGCAGCAAGTGCTATACCACCCAATATTGGACCTGAATCAATAGCCATCTGGGCAATATTGAGATAGCCCGATAAACCGCTCTCTGCGCCGTAATTGGCTAGGGTGAGTATGCCGATGAATCCGGCCACCAGCGGCATCAGGGCAGCAAGACAACCAGCAAAAAAGAATCCTGGAATGAGGTAGTCCTGTTTAGCCGCTGAACTGGCATAGTTAGCATAAACAGAAGCCGCCGGTGTATGGATAGTAGCGGCTATAAACAAGGCGATGATGGTGGCCCATCCAATGCCGGTGAAACTCCACCAGGTAGCAGACTCTCTTCCTGAATTTGCCAGAACAGTATCAGCCTGCGAAACCACTTCGCTCCAACCACCCAAATTGTCCATGGCCACATAGCCAACCAGAGCAAGACCTAAAATGATGACAGCACAATGCACTATATTAGTAATTGCAGTGCCTTTAAGACCGCCGGTAACGGTAAACAAGATAATGACAAAGCCACCGATAATCACACCAACCACAAACGGCAAACCGGTAACACCACTCACAATGGTGGCAATCACATAGGGCTCAATAATATTCACCACCAGGTACTCGGCCTGAACACAAAGACTAGTTAGCCACTGGCAACGACGGGAACCAAAGCGCTGATCGAACACTTCACCCACGCTGGACAGTTTAAGGCGACGGTAGGGAATCGCGAAAAATAAACCCACCATGAAAAGTGCAGCAAAGGAATTCACACTGTACCAAAGGTTACCAATCCCCGTAGCCATCACATCGCCTGCTACACCGTAGGTACCAGCTCCGCCAATTCGCGTGCCTGCAATACCTGCTGCCAACATCGCCACACCAAGCGTGCCACCACCAATTGCCCAGTCAGCCGCATTGCGATTACTTCTGCTGATATAGATACCAACACCAGCAAAAAACACCAGGTAGCTAAGTATTACAACTGCGGTTATATTCATACACAGTCCTCAAATGTTCCGGCCCTGACCTGGCTCAATATTTTACTGCATTTCGCATACTACACTACGCGCCATGGGAACTACCAGCGGAGGGGCGGTAGCATGTAGCTGCACTCTGGCGGCCAGTCAATTCACGTTCTACACTAGGGAAGGGAAGGGAAGATAAGAAATGATAAGTCATGAACTGGGTTCGGATAGTTGGTTGTCACAGGTTGAAGAGGACATAATCGACCCGGATCGACCCATCATAGATCCCCATCATCATCTCTGGAAAAATCGAATAAATTTCGACTACCTATTGCCACAGTTATGGGCTGACACTGGCTCAGGTCACAACGTTCTGAAAACGGTGTATATGGAATGCCGCTCCTTCTATCACAAAGAGGGCCCGGAGCATTTAAGACCGACTGGTGAAACAACCCAGGTTAGTGAAATTGCAGGCCAAAGCCTGCAAAATACAGAAGGCAATGCTGTTATTGCCGGAATCGTAGCGCACGCAAACCTAACATTGGCAGGTGAATCGGAAGAACTGTTGTTGCAAGTTCTTGAACAGCACCGCAAAGCTGGGAATGGCCTGTTCCGTGGCATCCGCCACTCCGGAGCCCGCGACAAGCGTCCGGAGGACTTATTTATCCCAATCTCGGCACCGGCTTACTTGTATGGAAAAGAGTCATTTCGAAAGGGGCTGCGGCTGTTGGCAAGCCAGGGCCTGACCTATGACACATGGCACTACCACCACCAAAATCTGGACTATCTGGACCTTGCCCGAGCCGTACCCGAATGCGATATGGTGCTGGATCATTTTGGCACACCGCTGGGTATTGGAATTTATAAACGCTGCAAGGATGAAATCTTCCAACAATGGAAAGAGGATATTGCCGCCATCGCCAAATGTGACAACGTATACGCCAAACTTGGCGGACTCGCCATGCCTGACAATGGCTTTGAGTGGCATCTGCAGGACTGCCCTCCCACTTCTGATGAATTCGTAGCCACACAGAAAAAGTATTATTTACATACCATCGATTGCTTTGGGCCCGAGCGCTGCATGTTTGAGAGCAACTTCCCGGTTGATCGATTGTCCCTTAACTACCAGGTGGTATGGAATGGCTTCAAAAAGATGGTCGCCGACTTCAGCGAAGCAGAAAAACATGCCTTATTTTATGGCACGGCAGAAAAGGTTTATCGTCTCACAAGTTAAGCCGTAACCCGTAACCGCACCTCACTTCCCTTAGGCACTCGCCCCTGAAATTTTATGTATCAAAACCCGCTCACAGTTGTCGAATTTCGCAAATTTTTCCAATTCACGATGCAGTGAAGACATGAATGAATCAGTTCTTTTCAGGGATTCTTCCAAGTGCAAATGCTGTACATGGAACACGCCTTCCTTCCTATCTGCTTTAGCATCCATGCGTGCTACCAGCTTATTATTCCATAATACGGGCAGGCAAAAATAACCAAATTTCCGCTTAGCCTTTGGCACGTAACATTCCAATTGGTAATCAAATCCAAACAACTCTTTGACCCGTTTGCGCTGAATAATCGAATTATCAAATGGGGAAAGTATTTTGATTTTTCTTGCTGGCAAATTCTTATCTATAAACTTCAGCGAACCGGGTAAGCAATAGTATTCCCTGCCATCGAACTGCACCGCCAACAACAGATTATCTTCTAACATTTCACTGACAACTTCACGAATTACGGGAGCCATGCCTTTTCTGAGATAGGCTATCTCTACAGTTTGCCCCAGTCCGTGAGCCCGCAGAAAAGTGCAGATCAAGTGTCGAGTCTGTTCTTTTATATCAGGAATCCGGGTGTCAATATGATCAGGCAAAACCCTCTCTCTCAAATCATATACTTTATGGAAATTTAACCGATGGGGAACCATCAACTCCCCTTCCATGAACAATTGTTCCAGCGCACGTTTGGAAGGAGATCTTGCCCACATAGCCGTACTCGTCTTTTTATCGTTAAAATCTTTAGCTAATAAGGGGCCTTCTTCCCGAATACGTTTTAGCGCCATTGCAGTCTGCTTAGCATTTTTGGGATACCAGTGGGTATCTCCACTGGCTATGCGATGCATCATAGGTAGGGAAAAGCGATATTCCTTCATCGGCAGGTAGGCCAGCGCGTGAGCCCAATGTTCATATATTTCTCGGTCACGCTGTAGCTGATCAATGTGCGACCTATTGAAATTTCTCACTCTATTCCAGAGCGTATGGAGGTGGGCCCGGGGGACTACCGACAGTGTATCGATCTGCACATAGCCTAAATGAGTTATGGCGTCCAGAGTGGCTGCTGCACCCTCACCAAACCCTGGTTGAACATACAATCGCTGGCTATGCAGAGCTATTTTCCTGGCTTCGGTACGGGGAAGACGGACAGCCATTGCCCTGCTACTTCTGCAATCTTATGCGTTTAATCACCGCACTACTTGTCAATACCACCGTATCACCAACACGAAGAACACAACGGGCAAATACTATCGAACCACCACGTTTCATCATTTCCCCGCTGCCCTGTAGTAAATCTCCGAGATAAGCTGGTGCGGTAAATTCATTATTACAACTCACCGTAGCCACTGATTCATTCGTACCACCATTAGCACAAAGACAAAGGGTATAGTCGGCAAATGCCATCAACACACCGCCATGCACTGAGTCGTGGGCATTGCAGTTGTGCTCCTGAATTCGGAAAGCCGTCTGAGGATTTTCCCCATCCATAGAGAAGAAGAAAGGTCCAATGTAATCCTCAGCCTTATCGCCCACCCAATGTTGGTAGCTTGAAGGAATATCGTACTCTGCTGCATCAAATGTCATCGCTTCGCCCATTTCCCTGGTAACTGCCTGATTGTAGTCAGAGGATGATATAATCGACTTCGATTACAATCCACAACTGCTTATTAAGCACAATTCAGGAAGCAGTGCCTCTATAATGCGCCATCCACGGCAAACACTTTGAGTATATCAATGCTTTCCGGTCAACCGAACCAGCGCAAAACCTTTCTGTATTTATTGGCTATTGGCAATACCATTGCCTTCGCTACATGGCAGGTGCTGCTAAACAATTTCGTGGTTGAAGAAGTCGCCTTCACCGGAGAGGAAATTGGCATCCTACAAAGTCTTCGCGAGGTGCCGGGTTTTCTTGCGTTTACCGCGATCCTGGTCATGTTGTATATCAGACAACAAAGCTTTGCAATTCTGGCTTTGCTAATTCTTGGTGTAGGTACAGCGATTACAGCACTCTACCCGAGTGTAGGCTGGCTTTACTTCGCCACAGTCCTCATGTCGATTGGATTCCACTATTTGGAAACACTGCATAGCTCACTCAGCCTGCAGTGGCTTAGTAAGTTGGAAGCGCCACAGGTGCTAGGTGAACTACTAAGCCTGAAGGCGTTTTGCAATTTCGCTGTTTTGGGCGCGCTCTATATTTACCTGATGTTTTTTGCCGCCAATTACTTGCTGATCTATATGCTTGCCGGTGGTACTGCGCTCGCTATTGGCATTTACTGCTGGATAGCAATTCCCCACTTTGAGGACCATGTGCCCCAGAAGAAGGAATTATTCCTGCGTAAAGAATATTGGCTTTATTACTTACTTACGTTTTTAGCCGGTGCCCGCAGACAAATTTTTGTGGTATTTGCCGGCTTCCTGCTGGTTGAAAAATTCGGTTTCCCAATTGAGAATGTGGTGCTACTTACCTTGGTCAACGCCGCATTAACTTTCTGGTTGGCTCCCAAAATTGGTCGCTTGATCAGTTTTATTGGAGAGCGCCGCGCCTTGAGCCTGGAGTACGTCGGTCTCATCATCGTATTCACCAGCTACGCCTTCGTCGATAGTGCTGCCGTGGCGATAGGGCTCTACTTAGTCGATCATCTGTTCTTTGGCATGGCTATCGCCATCAAGACTTACTTTCAGAAAATTGCGGACCCGGCTGATATCGCCGCAACTTCCAGCATCAGCTTTACTATCAATCACATTGCTGCGGTCTTTTTACCTGCGGTCCTAGGCCTGCTTTGGGTGGTTAACCACAGCGCTGTTTTTTTGGTGGGAGCTGGCATTGCTGCCCTGTCCTTAATTTTAAGCCAGCTAATTCCCGACCAGCCCAGGGTTCGCTTTGAAACCCGCCTCTCCAAGACCGTTTCGACGTAGCCTAGGGACTGATAGCCAATAACATGGTACCGCTGAGGTTTAATTAATACCCCATACCGCGCTTAAAAAGCGATCTGTGTAATTGTATCAACTATTGCCCCAACAGGAGCTGCATTCCCTGTAAAGCCGAGCGATTGCATATAGGCATTGAACTCCGGATTTGGCGTGTCGCGAAATTTTCCCCAAGCTACCTTATTTTCAAACTGCTGGAGGTAGTACATCCACATCCTGCTTCCAGGGCCCGCATAGATAGAAACATTAGCACCTGCTCTCTCATGGATGGGTTTGGCACCCAATGCACCCTCTATCAATGCACCCATATTACCGGCAGTGGCCTCCCAAACAATAACCTGAGTGGCAGAGCCGGGGCCTCCAACATTTACGGATGGTGCAGCCACCTGATTTAATAGCAGGTTATCAACTTGCATTGCAGCTGGAAACCTTGTTCTCTTAGCCTGGAATGCCTGCCGGACCTCACTGTCTCGTAGAGACTGTGCGAATTCTCCGTAAGCTTCCCAGTTTTAGAGCAGCATGGTGTAACGAAAATTTCATTTCAAATCGTTGCTTAATGCAACTTGAGCACCTAGGGCTTGATGTATTCCTTTTGCCTCTAAGAAGTACTAAACCGTTAATTGCGCTTTACCTGGTGGGGGCACAAACACATTAACCGCTGCAACCTGCGCAAGCGTCGATGATGAAAAAAGCGGAATTACAGAAGAAAAGATAGATTTAATATTATAACTCATTGTTTTTATTATTAATAATTTATGTTCGGGCTGCTAAACCACAAACTTCATATAAGTAATACCCAGCTTAATTTGCCGTACCTGGGATGTCCAACTAAACTAGCCACCAACGCATATAACATGTGTTGTGTCAGTGGGTATGCGGCTAGAACAAGCCATTACATGACCGCACATATTGCTAGTAGCGAAAAGATCGAAGATTAGAATAATTGATTTTGTTTCAATCGGTGGCAAAAATAGCTAAACGCCGTTTGATTTTCCTAATACAAAGACGTAGGCTCGTGTTAGACTTCGTACCAAAGAATAACGAGCTACAGTCATTCATCATCGCGTGTGTTATATGCAGCAGCACGCAGCCCTACACAACAAACAGGGGGTTAATCAGTGAATACCCAACTTACCCGAAGACGCTTCATCAAAGGGGTGATCTACTCAAGCACGGCGCTGGCTTCCGGCACCGGCTATTACCTTGCAAACGCCCAATCCACAACCCCACCAGGGGCTGCTGAACGCCTTATATCAATTGAGGTTAATGGCCGCATGCGTCGTGTAGACGTGATGCCGCAGGAGACCTTATCCTCTACTTTGCGCAACCGCTTGAATCTTACCGGGGCGAAAGTCGCGTGTAATCGCGGAGAATGTGGCGCCTGCACTGTAATGGTCGATGACGTCCCCCTCTATTCCTGCTCACTGCTTACCCAGCAAGTTAAAGGGAAGTCTATTACCACCGTTGAGGGTCTACGCGCTGCAAATGGGACGTTGCACCCGGTACAACAAGCTTTTATCGAGGAATTGAGTCCTCAATGTGGATTCTGCACACCCGGCCAGGTTATTTCTGCCGCCGCCTTGCTTA
>CAVOCG010000003.1:0-47044 GCA_963694095.1 Gammaproteobacteria bacterium | reverse complement strand
TAAACTATTAGTTTTCTTCGCCGCTAGTCTGGCGAATACCGCATAACCAACCCAGCAGATTAAGAACCAGCCAAAGCACAGTATATCTAAAATAGTTAGATCCATGGCGCGCAGCTTACTTTTAGCTAGTGAGAAAATCAAGAATGAGCGTGTTCTTCGCCAATTTTGAAGACAAAATAAAACAAGATCTCTATATTAGTCCACCCTTGTACCGACTTCTTGTACAAATATTGTAATAGTTTGCAAAATTTGTGACAGTCTGACTTGGTAAGCGGTTATTTTATCCCGAGCGAGAATTTGTATGTCCCAAGCTGATCAAGCTGCAACCCTGAAAAGAAGTTCAATGCCATTGGTTACGGTGAATAATGCCCTTTGTCGGATTGATCGCAATAAATTGTTGCAGGTTAGGCGATTCGAGGTGGCGCAGGGCGAGCACTGGTGCATTTTTGGCGGCAATGGTTCGGGTAAATCGGTACTTGCGAGGCTTATCGCGGGAGATCGGGTCGAATCGAATAATTACGTCAGTTATCGGGATGGGTTCGATCCAAGGCAGGATATATTTGTTGTCTCGTTTGAGGAGCAGCAGCGACTCTGGCAACGGGACAATCGTCTGGATATCAGTGAATTTAGTGACGCCGCACGAGACCAGGGCACTCTTGTAACCGAACTCATCGCATCGGCTCGCCCGGAGCAGGAGCAGGATCAGCTTGAATTGGCGGCGCTGGTAGAGCGGATGGGTTTGGCTGAGAAAATTAACAAGGGTATTCGTTTTCTTTCCTCGGGCCAGGTGCGAAAGGTGTTAATCGCCAGGGCGATGTACGCCAAGTCTGACAGCAGATCCAAGCTGCTGATTCTGGACGAGCCATTAGAAAGCATCGACTTGCATTCACAAGCTCGAATTGCGGCGGCATTGCAGCAATGGATGAACGAAAGTAATAGTACTTTGTTACTGTGTCGTAGAAAGCAGGATATATTGCCAGCGATGAGCCATATGGCGGTAATGGAAGATTTACAGCTTATTGAGCAAGGCTTGTCTGATACGGTGTCGAAGTCTGAAAATTTTCGCCGCGTCACGCAGGTATCAGTAAAAAAGCCCAATGTGTTGCCTTCCGCTATCAGTAGCCACAAGCCACTGGATATGGAAAGCTCAACCGCATTAATCGAGCTAAGCGATGTAACCGCCAGTTATCAGAATCAACGGGTGCTTAGCAATGTCAATTGGGTGATGCAACCATATAACCACGTACTGATAGAAGGGCCGAATGGATGCGGAAAGTCCACGTTGCTAAGTCTTATAGATGGAGATAATCACAAAGCCTACGGCCAGCAAGTTACTCTGTTCGATAGAAAGAAGGGTAGTGGTGAGACTATTTGGGATGTCAAAGCGCATTTCGGCGTAGTTTCAAATGAGCTGCATAATAAATACATTAAAGGCTGGAAAGTGCTGGATGTGGTGGTATCGGGGTTCTTCGATTCGGTGGGGCTTTATGATGACAGCGGATCAAGCGAGTCAAGTGCGGCGGTCAGCTGGCTGTCGGCTCTTGGGGTTGAACAATTGGCAGCGCAGTATTACCACGAGCTATCCTTCGGGCAACAGCGACTGGTGCTATTGGCACGTGCCATGGTTAAACATCCGGCTATACTTATTCTGGACGAGCCTTGTGTGGGATTGGATGACTACCACCGGCAACTTATATTGCAGACGCTGGATGCCATTGCCTGGCAGACAGACACCAAACTGATTTATGTCAGCCATGTCGTAGAGGAAAAACCGAAGTGTATTAACCAACACATCAGTTTTATACCCTCCGAAGCGGGTGGGTACACAATACAGGTTGTCAATCGATAAGCCGTTATTTTAGAATTGCGTTTGTACACGGGTACTTATCCGCGAATATAACTTTGCAAAGCATCAATGGTAGTTCGTTGATCGGCAATCACATCCTTAATCAGATCACCAATTGAAACGACACCAATGACTGAGTCATTATCCACTATAAGAAGATGACGAATATAATGATCAGTCATTACAACAAGCGAGGCTTCGACACTTAAAGCGGAGGGCACCATTATCACGTCATCACCCATAATCTCACCAACTAAGGTGTCTCTTGATGCTCGACCTTTCAAAATCACTTTATGGGCGTAATCTCACTCGGAAATGACGCCGGTCAATTCGTTGTCCTTCCTGACTAGCAGCGCTCCAGCACGTTTATCTGCCATCTCTTAGTAGTTCAGTGAAACAGCTCTTTAGTGCGCTCAAAACACGCATTTAGCTGAAACACAGAGTATATTGGTCAGGATCCGCTCATCCAGATCACAGTGTCGATCTCAATTTGGGCCGGTTAGCTTGAACTGGGGAGTACACACTGGTTATGATCGGACACTGTAAATTAGTGTCCCAGACTTGCTCTGAATGAGGCCCTCGAATAATTAATGATAATAACAACAATGAAATACGGAGGAATTATGTTTAATTCAATAAGAAAATCTTTGGCACTTGGTTGTGTTCTGCTGTTTATAGCTGCTGGGGCGCAGGCGCAGAATGCGCTCACCATTGAGCAGGTTAAGGATGGGCTTTATACTATTTTTGGCCCAGGTGGTAATGTGGGGGTCAGGGTTACTTCCGAAGGTGTCATTTTAATCGATGATAAATTTCCGCAAGATTTTGATGAAATCCAATCACTGATAGGTCAGGTAAGTGACCTCCCAGTCAAATACGTTATCAATACCCATCACCATGGGGATCACACAGGCAGCAACCCTGGTTATATCGATATCGCTGAAATCATAGCCCATCAGAATGCCAGGGATAATATGATTAGGGGCGATCAAGACGCGCCACCACGGGTGGTATTTAATGATCAAACAGCACTGTATCTTGGTGGTGTTGAGGTGCGGGCCTTCTACATGGGACGTGGTCACACCAATGGTGACGTGGTGGTTTACTTTCCTGATTTGAAGACGGTGCACGGTGGTGATTTGCTACATGGTATTGCGCCGTTTATCGATTACGGTAACGGCGGCAGTAGTCGTGGCTGGGTAGGGACTATCAATAATGTGTTGGCCCTTGATTTTGATACGGCAATTCCGGGCCATGGTGCGATAATGCAGCGCAGTGATGTGGTTAATTTTCGGAACCAGATGGAAGCAATCAGGGCTCATATGGCAGAGCTTATACGATCCGGTATGCGGAAAGCCCAGGCACCGGAGCGGATTAAAGATAGCAACTTTAGTTGGACTCAGCAGGAAGGTGGTCTGTTCATGCAGCGAAGCATACCAGGGTTCTACGATGAAATAGCTGCCGAGCTGGAGTAAGGTTAGAGGCATTTTAACTTACCTATTAGTCTTGGGATTTCCTGTTAGCACCAGATAGCGATTTTGGTACAGACCCAATTGAAGGCCGCGACCAGTTCTTATTAAGAAATTTGGCCGAAAGCGTAGCAAACCTACGAGAAAAACTTGGCCCCAATATGGATAGCTGGGTTTACGGTCAGGCAGAATATAAACACGCACTTATTCGTCACCCGCTTGCTGCCGCAGTCGATGCGCAAACCTGGGAGCAGCTCAATATGGGTCCGACTCCAAGAGGGGGTAATAGTTTCACTGTCGGTAACACAGACAGTGGCGACAATCAGACAGGTGGCGCATCATTTCTAATTTTCGTAGATTTGCGCGACTGGGATAATACGCTGGAAATGAATAATCCCGGACAGGTTGGTGATCCGGATAGTCCCTTGTATGATAATTTATTTGAGCTTTGGGCAAACGATAAGGTATTTCCTGCGTTCTATTCACGAGAAAAAATTGAAGGTGTGCTTTATGAGCGGTTGGAGTTACAGCCATAGGCCTTATCCCTTACCCCAACAACTCAATCGTCACTCGGGTAGGGATGCACCTCGACAGTCAGGTGATCGAGCCGGATCGATTGCTGCAGTTTTTCCTTATAGTGACTCGGCGGCATGGGGTCCATTGCAACCACAGAAATCATTGCTGAATGAATACCAGGTCCGACTGACCAGACATGCAGATCTACCACCTGGACGATGCCTTCTTCCTCGATACTTTGCCTGATTTTATCGCGCGTTTCCTGCGGCCCCTGTTCATCCAGCAAAACGGAACTGGTAGACTTTAATAAGCCGATAGACCACCTGGCAACCAGTATTGCACCGACTATTCCCATCAATGGGTCCATCCAGATGGCCCCGTAATACTTACCGATTAATAGCGCAATGATTGCCAGTAATGAGGTCAAGGCATCTGCCAGCACGTGCAGATAAGCAGACATTAAATTGTGATCATGGTGATGGTGATGGTCGTGATGATGTTCATGGCCGTGATCATGAGAATGGTCATGCTGAACACCAAGAATAAACACTGAGGCACCGTTTACCAGTAGTCCCAGTACGGCAACGAAGATGGCCTGATTAAAGGCGATACTCACCGGGTTGAACAACCTGACAATACTCTCCCAGGCCATCAGTGCAGCGAAAACTGCTAACAATACGGCTCCGGTATAACCTCCCAGCGTATTGACCTTGCCTGTGCCGAAACTGTATTTTTCGTTTTGTGCATGCTTGCGGGCATAGACATAGGCGAAGGCATTTATGCCTAGGGCAGCAGCGTGGGAGCCCATGTGCAGGCCATCTGCCAGCAAGGCCATCGAGCCGAAGGCCAAACCGGCTGCGATTTCAACCACCATCATAGAACTGGTTATAGCAATGACTATGAGAGTGCGCGCTTCCCCTTGTTGCTTTTGATCTTGGCCAAAGCTATGGGAGTGCTTCCAGGCCTCCAGCTTGTGTTCCTGCATTTATTCGCCTACTTGTTGGGAGTTACTCAATCTGTTCCGAATTGTTATCGTCGCAGTGCATGTTACCTCAACAACATTACCTCTTAATGGATAATTACGCTATTGTATTGCGATGCCACGCATACTAATCACAGGGTTTGAACCATTTGACGGCAGGTCTGCTAATGCTTCCTGGGCGGCAGCCAGTGCTCTGACAGCTGAATTGGGAGATCCGGATGTAATGGCCCTGGAACTGCCGGTGGTTTGGGATAAGCCCAAAGGTCTTCTAATAAATGCCGTTCAAGAGTGTTCCCCTGAGTTGATACTTAGCATGGGTGAAGGTAAGCCCGGGGCATTCCAACTTGAATCATTGGCGCGCAATGCGCGTAAACTACGACTCGATAATAACGATAATTTTCCGGTTTCTGCACTTATCGAACCGGCGGGAGTAACTGAGGTAAGCAGTTCTGTAAATCTGGATAATGTATGCAAGCTACTGGCGGAAAAAGCGATTCCGGCTAAGATATCAACTGATGCCGGTGGGTTTTTGTGTGAGGAAACCTTCTATTCACTCGAAGTATTTTGCATGGGTTTGCCAACAGTTACAGCAGTCATGTTTATTCACTTACCGCCGTTGGGAACAGAGTTAACCTTCAAGAATCGTGTGCAGGCCTGTGATAGCGACTTATTGCTTGAGTTTGGTCTCGACCTGTTTGCTATAGTAACGGCACTGCATGAGATGAACTTACTACTTTCAGAAAAGGTAAGCTGATAGAGTAACGCAATATTTAACAAGCAATTGCTAGAATTATATACTGTAAGGGCATAAGTATGATGAGAGTGACAATATGTTTTATGGGAGTGATTTTCTTTTCTACTGGCGCGAGTGCTGTGGAAGAAACCAATGCGGCTTTGAATGAGATTACTAATTTTCGGCAGTACAATGGGTCATTCGCCAGCGCCGGTCAGCCCACGCTAAAGCAGTTTCAGGCCATAAAAGACAATGGTTTCGAACGAATTGTATATATAGCATTTACTAACGGCAATGCAGTTGCTGATGAAGATCAGATTGTGAAGGGCCTTGGGATGGAATATATGCAGGTGCCTGTAGATTTCTCGAATCCGCTACCTAGTGAATTCTACGCTTTTGCCGATTCCATGCAGCGCAATACAGACAAAAAAACATTGCTGCACTGTGTGGTGAATGCGCGCGCTACGGCATTTAGTTTTCTCTATCGCGTGATTTACGATGATGTGCCGGTGGTCGATGCCAAAGCTGACATGAATACTGTCTGGCAGCCAAATGCGGTATGGCGTGACTTTATCTTCGAAGTGATGGCGCAGAATGATAAATCACCTGAATGCCCGACATGTGACTGGACGCCACCACCACCGCGGAACCAGTAGCCTCAGTATAAAAACCAGACTAAAACATGTGACACAAAAGAGGACGTGTGATCTTATCGCGTATAATTAGTAACTGGTTTCTTTGAGTATGAATAAACCCGAATTTTGACAGAGAATTAAACGCTTACTTGTGTGAAAAGTGTTTATCTAGCAGTCCCTTTGAAATCTCTTTTAAAACTCTCTAGCTATGGTTGGTACTGTCGTTGGACGTGATTTGGTTAGAGACTCTGTCCGTTAAACCAGCTTCCTAAGCGTTGTATCGACAAAGAACTGGTCAGCAGGGTTTATCACTGAGAGTTTTCACACTAGAATTAACACTCAGAAATAATGAGGAAGCACTAATGGTAATTGAATTACAGTGTCTTGGTGAGCGACTTGATGGTTTAAGGAGCAGCGCCGAATCTATTCTTATGCTGATAATCACCACATGAAAAAAGCATTATTATTACTAAACCTCGGTACCCCGGCGGAACCGACAGCAAAGGGCTTGCGCGATTTCTATCGGTACTTTTTTGCTGACCCTTTTGTATTCGATATGAATCCTGTTGGCCGCTGGCTGCTGCGAAACTTTATAATTTTACCCTTCAGAGCCCCGATAGCTGCGAAATCTTATGCTACTATCTGGATGGAGGGAGGTTCCCCTCTAAAAATCTATGCAGATCGGTTACAGGAAAACTTAAGCTCAGCACTTAACCAGGGTGACGAGACGATTACCGTATTGAATGGCATGGCGTATAGTGAACCTTTTATTGGTCAGGCAATGCAGCAGTTGGAAGCGCTCGGCATTTCAGATATTGCAGTGCTGCCACTGTTTCCTCAGTATTCAACAGCAACTACAGCGTCGGTTTTTCATGGTGTGCAGCAGGCGGTAAAAAAGTGGAGTAGTCTGCCCAAGTTGCACTTCATCGATGATTTATTTTCTGAGCCAGCCTTCATTCGCGCATGGTCTATTCACATCGGCAAGCATCTGGCAGCGCTAGATGTGGATCATGTCGTTTTCAGTTATCACGGCTTACCAGAGAAAATGATTCGCAAAGCCGATGAAAACTCGCATTGTGAATTTGGAAGTTGCTGTGACGCAGTAAGCGAGGTCAACCGCTATTGTTATCGAGCTCAATGCATGGCAACTACAAAATCGATCGTAAATGCCCTTGGTTGGGAAACGGACTTTTACTCGGTTGGATTCCAATCCAGGTTTGGTCGGCAGCCCTGGATCAAACCTTACCTCGATGAGCACCTTGTCGAATTACTGGAAGCCGGGGTAAAAAAGGTTGCTGTAATTACCCCTTCGTTTGTCTCCGATTGTCTTGAGACAATCCATGAAATCGGAATTGAGTACAAACAGGTATTTCTGTCTGGTGGTGGTGAGGAATTTTATCTGGTTCCTAATCTCAACGATGAACCTTCCTGGTTCAATGCGATTCAAGAGATAGCCAAGTCGCACCTCGAAAAAATCTAAGGCGACTTAATATGTTAAATCACTACTACGTGGAAACTGACAAGTAATAGCCCAATGCATTCGTGTGGGGCTTAAACCGTCACAAGTGGATTTGAATTATAGTGATGTGAATCAATATAACGCTCTGGTTTGAGCGCAGACTTTCTCAAATTTCGTTAAAATGGAGAGATTGCTCATGCCAGTAAAAGCACCAGAGAGGGCGGTAAGATTACTACCAGTGGTTGCAAGTATATTTTCATGTGGAGTGTGTATTTTGCTCGGTTTCCATTTGATTGGTAACTGCGTGTTTTCGCTATTCATGCTCTACCGCGATTAGTAGAAAAGAGACGCCCATAGTAAGCGGGCAGGCATAAAAAAAGGACAGATTTTTCAATCTGCCCCTTTTTTGCTAGCGGAACAACGGCATTGCACCGGCGTGCTCGCGATGGGTTAGGCGCTAATGGCTCGCTTTACCAGATTTTGCATCAATGGGATTTTGAACCCATTGTGTGCCAGAGCACGTGCGCCTTCAGTCGCCAAACCGGCAGCGGCTTCTGCGGTGTCCGCGCTTTTGGCTTGACCTCGGATAGCATTCTCTACATTGGTAACCCGGTGCGGTATGCATTCGACAGCGCCACACACGATTCGGGAATCCTCAATGGTGCCATCGCTGACCTTAAAGGCTGCCGCAACATTGACTAAGGCGAAATCCCATACGTTTCGATCTGCTACTTTCTCAAAATAGAATGTAGCATTAGCCCAGGTAGAAGGGATTCTGACCGAAGTCAGGATTTCGCCTTCTCTCATGACAGTGGTGTTTTCAATGTCGTTTGCCGGGCCGACGAAGAAATCTTCAGCGTCGACAGTGCGCTCTCCACTAACACTCTGAATTACCATTGTGGCATCCAGTGCAACCAGAGCCGGCGCTGTATCCGAAGGACTGGCAGCGACGCAGCGGCTTACATTGAATAGGGCGTGTTCACGGTTCATGCCTTCAGGGGTGTCCGCGTAGCAAAGATTTCCACCGGCCCGATAGCAGTCCAGTCCACGGCGGTAATACCAGCAACGGACATCCTGAGAAACGTTTCCGCCCAGGGTGCCTATATTGCGAATCTGCGGACTGGCAACCCTGCCAGCAGCAGATGATAAGACAGAATAACTGCTCTGAATGACCGAGCTATTAGCAACCTCGGTTAGAGTAGTGAGAGCGCCGATTTCAATCCCGTCGGCGGTTTCCCTAATTCCTCTTAGTGATTCAATTCCACTTAAATCGATCATGGCTTCGACAGATTTAGCTCTGTCTTTTAGCCAGCCGTAAGTGTCTTGACCACCGCCAACTAACCAGCCTCTATCGGCTAAACGGTCAGCGAGCGCTAGTGCGTCTTCGACCTGCACCGGTTGGTACAGATCCATGTTAGGCATAACGTCATGTGATGGCATATTAACCTCAGAATGTATTAGTTTTAAGTGATTGGGTGCTGTAAGAATTACCAGCTAAATGATTGATTATCATATCTGTTGTGGTCGGTGCCGAGTTAAACAAGTGGCCTTCCAGCGCATCAGAAACGGCGCTCGCGATCGCTGCCGCAGAAGCACCCTGCGTTGGTTCACCAATACCTCGGCAACCAGCAGGGTTTTGCGGATCGGGTATATTCACCGCTTCGGCCTTTGTGATAGTTGGCACGTCCAGATAAGTAGGCGGTTTGCTTTGATACAAGCCGGTATTAGCAGGTAGTCCATTTTGTGGGTCATAGACATGGCGTTCCAGAGCAGCCATTCCGACTCCCCATACTGCACCACCGCGCATGGAATTCATGAAATTTGTAGGATGTATAACCGTACCGCAATCGGCAACGGCAGCATAATCCAGAATTTCGTATTTACCGGTATCGAGATCCAATTCAATTTCCGCAAATCCAACCAGAACGCCCGGAGGTTGGCCCTGACCCGGAATATTGTCTTTGGATACACCAATCAATCCTGTTCCCTGCAGGCCTTGTACGGCGCGCTGGGTTATGGGATTGATATCATCAGGATATTCCATACCGCTGTATCTGCCACCCATTTCGATAGCGCGCTGGGCTGCTTGGGCATAGGTCAAACCCTGACTTGTGTCTGAACTTCTAAAGACGCGCTCTCCACCTATTTCATAATCATTAGGTGAGCCTCCAAGGTCGGCTGCTGCGATTTCTTTCAACTTGGTCACCGCGTCTTCAGCTGCTACCCAGTTAGTTCGGGTGTGGGTGAACATGGTGTTTGACCCACCCTGTCCTGAACTGTGGGGTAGGTGATTGTCTGTTCTGCCACGGAGTATTTCACATCTATCCCAGGGTACCTGCAAGACTTCTGCTGCAGCACGGCAAGTGCCTGCATAAGAATAGGTTCCCAGATTACCCACACCACTGTGGATATAGAGTTTGCCGTCGGTGCCGATTCGAAGCAGACCGTCGTAGCCTCTGCCACCAGCGCCGTGATAACCAATACCAACTCCTAGGCCACGTACTTTGCTACCGTTACGCTTGGGTTGGTTGCTTCGCTCTTCCCAGTTAAAAGTTCGCATGCCCTGATCGAGTGCTTCCCGAACAAAGGCGCTGGTTACCGGACCCTGGCTTCCGCCCTGGAATCCGTCACTGTCAACGACATTAACACGTCTGAATCTGACGCGATCCATGCCTATAGCTGCTGCCGCCTTGTCTGTCATTGGCGCCAGTACTGCCGCCATCTCGTTCTGACCTGGCCCGCGTTGTGCGCCCCGAGGCGTGGTATTGGTATATACCGAAATTCCTCGATAACGCATATTTTCGGGCTGATAGGCGATGGTTACGTGCTGGGCTGAGGAGTTGCCGCTACCGCCGCCTGTAGCACCACCATCATTTACAACGACCATATCGACAGCAGCCACTTTACCATTTTCTTTCACACCGATTTTAATCCAGCCCTGCATGCCGGAGCGTGCAGACCCAATGTAAAATTCCTGTTCACGAGTGATTCGCAGCTGTACAGGTCGATTTAACATGCGGGAAAAATTGCCCGCGATAGCCATGACGGGATAGGGCCCAATCTTGGATCCGAAACCGCCACCAGTTGCCTCATTGATGAATACTAGATTGGCTGGGTCAATATTCAACATGCGAGCAAGGCCATTATCATTGGCACTTTGACTCTGTGACGAGCCATGGAAATAACATTTGCCGTTTTCCCAATAGGCCATACTGGTTCGGGCCTCCAGGGAATGGTGTGGATAGCCCATAGTGACGAAGGGCTCTTCAATCACCGCAACACTTTCGGCAAAACCCGCGTCAATGTCGCCAAATGCCCATTCAGTAGTGAATTCACCTTCGGCAGGATCCTTCCCGCTACGCAAGGCATCGATGGCTGATTGTGGCCATTTGATGTCACGTATCTCAGCGCCGACAATTGGTGTTCCTTCCGGCCCTTCTTCCCGGGTTCTTACCAATACATTGCCTTCGGGATAGGCATTACGGCCTCCTGGCGTGAGACTCTCTAACGGGTCAACTACAAAGTCACGACGCTCGAAATCGATACGAATATTATCAATCGCTGATTCAGCAATTTCTTCTGTGATAGCAGCAACAGCCAGAATTGGCTGCCCTACATAAGTTACATACTCGGACGCCAAGGACGGATTGCCCGGTGGTGGTACCGGAGGTAAATCGTCGGCAGTGAACACCCCTATAACTCCGTCCATACGCAGCGCTGCAGAGGCATCGATATTGGCCACACGACCCGCAGGTAATGGGCTTGTCAGTAGACGGGCGTAGACCATACCTTCTTGCTTATGATCCTCAGCATACTTGATTTCGCCAGTTACTTTGCCTTCTACGTCTGGCGGCGTGAAATCTAATCCTAAATGAGTAGTCATGCTATTTGCCCCGAGGCGCGCATCACGCCATTTAGATAATGTTCATAGGCGCCGCAGCGGCAAAGGTTTCCAGACATGGCCTGTAACGCTTCTGCCCTAGTAGGTCTTGGATTGCTATTTAGCAGTGCGACAGCTGACATGACCTGACCGGATGTGCAGAAACCGCACTGAGGCGCATTCAATTCTACAAAGGCTTGTTGGACAGCATGCAAAGTGCCATTGGCAGACTTGACACCTTCAATGGAGGTGACGGCTCTGTCTTTAACATTTTGTGTGAGTACCGAGCAGGCATAATTAGGCACGCCATCGAGTAACACGGTACACGCGCCACACTCTCCTCTATTGCACCCAATTTTGGTGCCGGTAAGGTCGAGTTTGTAGCGAAGCGTATAAGCGAGTGTTTCCGATGGAAGCACATCGACGGGTCTGCTGCGCCCGTTTACATTGAGTGTCACCAAGCGCTCAGCGGCGGACTGCCCGGATTGGGCGTTCGCAAGGTAATAACCTGTGCCGGAAGTAACCGCAGCACCGGAGAATATTACCCCCTTGATAAAACGTCGGCGTGTTAGTTGAGAGTTCACTGAACATTGCTCCGTTTCTTGTTGTTGGGAAGCATGGAATCCAGGGCCAGTTTCCAGCCCCTTGGGCATGCACTCAAACAGTTTGTATAACGTACTTTAGCTGAGCATCAGATTATTAGTTTTAGCCCGAAAAAGCAAGATATTCAGTGCCATAAAACAAGTAAAACTTCCCGTTATATGGACTGCTTTGGACAATCCAGTGGTATAAGTCGTATTCTGTTACAGAATGGTCCGCCACTTTGTTTCTCTATAGGTTGAAATATTGCGCTGAACGTAGCAGCTCACGTGCGATATTTTGACATGTCAGCGAGTGGGGAGTTGTGCTAGTTTCCTTGGTGATCGGTCAGTAGAAACCCACTGTTTTTTGGACTGAATCTATGTAATTGTTGAGAACAAACCAGAGTATGGGAAGAAAAATGCACAGTACATATAAACTACCAATCAGGGTTATCCTGATATTCAGTTTGGTATTACTACCATTTTTTGTCAGTGCACAGCGTGAGGCAGTGGATTTGGCAAATCGCGGCCCACAAGTTGGTGACACGATTCCTGAGTTCAGCCTGCCTGATCAAAATGGCGAAGTGTGGACCGAGGAATCTATTCTTGGGCCCAACGGCACAATGCTGGCTTTTATTCGCTCAGCAGACTGGTGACCCTACTGTAAAACGCAGCTCGTGGAGCTGCAACGCGATTTACAAGCGCTACAAGACGCCGGTATAAACCTTGTTACGATCAGCTACGATTCACAGGAAATCATAAAAGGTTTTGCTGATGCCTGGGGAATCACCTTTCCCATGCTATCCGATGTTGGTTCAGCGGTTATAGAACGCTTCGACCTGTTAAACCCTGTCCCGGAGTGGGGACTGGAGGATGGAGTGGAAGATCCCGATGCAGCCGCGGCTTTCCGCACCTTTGTTTCTGTCACCCGGCCTGATGAGAGGTTCGTGGGCATTGCGTTTCCCGGCAGCTATATCCTCGATGCCGATGCGATAATACAGGAACGACATTTTGAGGAGTTTTATATTGAGCGCAATACTATCTCCAGCGTGCTGTTGCGACTTGGAGAGGATATTGAACCAGTTGCCGCCACCCAGGTGTCAACCGCGCAGATAAATTTGACCACCTACTCCAGTAATCCGGAGTTAGCGGTAGGCAATCGTTTCTCGCTGGTTCTGGATATACAACCACTGGAGGAAATGCATGTTTATGCTCCCGGTGCGGATGATTACCAGGTAGTGACATTAAATCTTGACCCCAATCCCTATATCAGGGAATTGCCAACGACTTACCCGGAATCCACTAATTATTATTTCGAACCCTTCGATGAAACCATACCGGTCTACCTGGAGCCGATTAAATTGTTACAGGAATTAATACTCGATGGGGAGCCTGAGACACAAAGGGCGCTGCGTGAACTGGAAAGTATTACCTTAACAGGCACCCTTGATTATCAGGCCTGCGATGATACTATCTGCTACCTGCCAACATCGATTCCTTTATCCTGGACGATGCAGTTACGGAGTCTGGTCAGGCGTTTACCTAACCAGTAAGCACTTTTTTAACGTATTTGCCGGTGTGGGAAGCCTTAATTTTGGCTACCTGCTCCGGTGAGCCTTCGGCAATAATTTTCCCACCTCCGCTGCCACCTTCCGGGCCCAGGTCGATAATCCAATCTGCTGTCTTAATGACATCCAGGTTGTGCTCAATCACCACAATCGTGTTGCCGTGATCACGCAAGTGGTGCAAAACAGAAAGTAATTGTTTTATGTCATGGAAGTGCAGCCCTGTAGTTGGCTCATCAAGTATGTACAAGGTTTTTCCCGTATCACGTTTAGATAATTCGCGGGACAGTTTAACCCGCTGGGCTTCACCACCTGATAAGGTGGTTGCAGACTGCCCCAGGCGAACATAGGACAGGCCAACGTCCATAAGTGTCTGCAATTTTCTGGCAATTACTGGCACTGGATCAAAAAATTCCCGGGCGTCCTCGATGGTCATGTTCAACACTTCATTTATGTTTTTGCCCTTGTATTTGACCTCCAGCGTTTCCCGGTTGTAACGTTTTTCTCTGCATACATCACAGGAAACATACACATCAGGTAGAAAGTGCATTTCTACTTTGACAACACCATCCCCCTGGCAGGCTTCGCAGCGACCACCTTTTACGTTAAAGCTGAAGCGGCCGGGTTTGTAGCCACGGGTTCTGGATTCCTGAGTGCCGGCAAACAGCTCCCGTACGGGGGTGAAAATGCCGGTGTAGGTGGCTGGATTGGAGCGTGGTGTGCGCCCAATCGGACTTTGATCGATGTCGACTACCTTATCGAGCTGGTCTATACCTTGGATGTCCTCGTAAGGGGCAGGGTTTAATGTCGTAGCCTTATTAAGCTTGGTGGCAGCGATGGGATACAGGGTTTGATTAATCAGAGTTGATTTGCCAGAACCGGAAACACCGGTAATGCAGGTAAAAAGCCCAAGTGGCAAGGTGAAATTCACGCCCTGTAGATTATTACCCGTTGCGCCGGTTAGCTGTAATAGCTTTTTCCCGTTGTACTGGTTGCGCTGTGGTGGCACCTCGATCCTTTCCTTTCCGGACAAATATTTTCCGGTCAATGATTTTTTTGAGCGGATTATCTGCTTGACGTTGCCTTCCGCCACAATTTGACCGCCGCGAACACCGGCTCCCGGGCCGATATCAATTATGTGGTCGGCGCTGCGAATTGCTTCTTCATCATGTTCGACAACGATTACTGTATTCCCCAGATCGCGCAAATGAAACAGGGTTTTAAGAAGGCGGTTGTTATCTCGCTGGTGCAGCCCGATAGACGGCTCGTCAAGTATATACATTACCCCAACCAGCCCGGCCCCAATCTGGCTAGCCAGTCTAATGCGTTGAGCTTCTCCTCCGGACAGCGTATCGGCACTACGATTCAGAGTAAGGTAATTCAGCCCCACATCCACCAGAAATTTAAGTCGGTCCTGCAGTTCTTTTAATATCTTCTCCGCAATTTTTGCGCGTTTACCGCTGAGTTTCAGCTTATTGAAATACTCCGCTGCCAGCGACACTGTCATACCGGTAATCTCGGGTAAATTATTGCCCTTAATTAAGACGTGCCGGGCATCGCGTTTGAGCCGGGTGCCGCCACAGTCGGGACATGACTGAGAGCTTAGGTATTTGGCCAGCTCTTCTCTTACGTGGTTAGATTCTGTTTCGCGATAGCGCCGTTCCAGGTTTGGTAATATGCCTTCAAATGGGTGGCTTCGAATGACCGTATCCCCGCGGTCGTTCACGTATCGAAAATCGACCACGTCCTTGCCGCTGCCCCGCAGAATGATGTTCTGATTTTTCCTGGATAGTTTCTCAAAAGGTTTCTCGATGCTAAAGTCAAAGTGCTGAGCCAGAGAACTGAGCATTTGAAAATAATAGATATTGCGCCTATCCCAGCCTCGAATTGCACCCTCGGACAGTGCCAGTGAAGCATCCACTACAATGCGGCTCTCATCGAAGTACTGCTTTACTCCCAGGCCATCGCACGACCCACACGCCCCAGCCGGATTATTGAAGGAAAAGGAACGGGGTTCCAATTCGGAAATACTGTGTCCGCATTTAGGGCAGGCAAAAAGCGAAGAGAAGACTAAGTCTTCGCTGGCAGTATCGTTTTCTACTACACTCACCATGGCCAGACCGTCGGCTAGCTGAATCGCTGTCTCGAAACTCTCAGCCAGACGTTGTTGCAGGCCGGGCTTGATTTTCAGCCTATCTACTACGACATCGATTGAATGCTTTTTCTTCTTCTCCAGTTCCGGTGGATAGTCAATCTCACATAGAAGGCCATCGACTCTGGCACGTATAAAGCCGCTGGTACGCAATTCATTAAACACATGCAGGTGCTCACCCTTGCGATCGCTTATAACAGGGGCAAGCACCATAATACGCGCGCCTTCGGGCAGGGACATCACCTTGTCCACCATCTGACTAACGGTCTGGGCTTCCAGCTTAATATTGTGATCAGGGCAATGAGGCTCACCAACCCGGGCAAATAACAAGCGCAAATAATCGTAAATTTCGGTAATGGTGCCAACCGTAGAGCGAGGATTGTGTGAAGTAAATTTTTGTTCAATCGATATGGCCGGCGAGAGACCTTCAATATGATCGATATCCGGCTTTTCCATCATGGATAGGAATTGCCGAGCATAGGTGGATAGTGATTCCACATAGCGACGCTGACCTTCAGCATAAAGTGTGTCGAATGCCAGGGAAGATTTACCGGAGCCGGACAAACCGGTGATTACCACAAGCTTGTCCCGTGGGATGGTGACGTTTATATTTTTTAGGTTATGGGTGCGTGCCCCCCGTACTACAATCTTATCCATGATCTACCCAATCCGCCTCGGCGAAACCAACCATTATCCGCAATTCTGGCACTCGGAGTAAAGAGCCGGCACAGATTGGTTTTTTCTCACTCAATTTCGTTGAAAATTTCTCATGCCGCCGAGCATGGTATAAACTTAGGTATGGAGTAAATTTGGTTTAATTTCTGGAGGCAATTGTGGCAAGTCGAGGTGTAAACAAAGTAATTCTTGTGGGTAATCTGGGTAATGATCCTGAGATTCGGTATATGCCCAATGGTAATGCTGTGGCGAATGTATCCCTGGCAACCAGTGATAATTGGAAGGATAAGACAACCGGAGAGCAACAAGACCGAACCGAATGGCATCGTGTTGTGTTCTTTAATAGGTTGGCCGAAATCGTAGAAAAATATGTCAAGAAGGGTTCAAAACTATATGTAGAGGGGCGGTTACAAACCCGTTCTTGGGAACAGGACGGGGTAAAACGCTACTCCACTGAGATTGTTGCCAGTGAAATGCAGATGCTGGATTCACGTGGTGGTGGTGCCGAGAGGGGTGATAATCCGTTCGGGCAAGCTCAAGGTCAGGCTCCGAGCGGTCAGCCTCCGCAAGCAGCGGCGCCGAAAGCCGCGCCAGCTAATTTTGACAACTTTGATGACGAAATCCCTTTCTGATCATTAGCTGCCCCCATTTCTGCAAGATAAGAGAACCAGGCCCCTGCGAAGGGGCTTTTTGTGTCTATCAATTTCTGATGAGTTTAAATCGCAGCAGAGCGTAAGTATTGGAGCGGGCGACGAGATTCGAACTCGCGACAACTAGCTTGGGAAGCTAGAACTCTACCAACTGAGTTACACCCGCAATTTGAGGAGTTTGCGCTTGCTGTCGCAAGCAATGTTGCCGAATTTCAGATTTTGTTAAAATCTGTATTGCAGAGGCCAGTCTAATTAATATCCCAATGGCAAGCAACTTGACTTCAACCTTTGTTCGAGAAACTTTTCTTTATAAGGATTCAGGAGTGGTACTCTAGAGTTGAATAAGCTGTAAGTATCCTAAATATTAGATATTACATCACAGAGGTTATGAAAATTTTTGTTGTAGGCGCCACTAGTCCCACCGGGAAAGAATTTCTCGAGTTTCTGCGCGCGCATAAAATACGCTTCTCAGCGCCCGCGGACAAAAATTTAGATCCCGATAATGCTGTTGCCATTGCAAAATTAGTTACCGATTATGCACCGACCCAACTGGTCAATCTTGCTGATTTTATTTCGGGTAATCACAGTGCGCTAATCAAAGCAGAGTCGTCGGCGGAGCGATGTATAAAGGTCAATAGTGTGCTGCCTGCAACCCTCGCTGAAATGTGTGATCATCTCAATATTCCCATGCTGCACTTGTCTAATAGCTATGTCTTCGATGGTGTAAAAAAGTTGGGATATAACGAGCAGGATACAACAAACCCACAAGGTGTATACGGGAAGGCTTCCCTCTCGGGGGAATTAGCCGTACAACAACATAATGCACATATAATACTGCGCTCCGGTTGGCTGTTTGGAAATAGAAAGAAAGGTTTGATCAAATCATGGATTCGCGCGGTTAAGAAAAATGGCGGTCAACTTCAAGTGGTAAGACGCCGCTTCAGCCCAACACCAACCAGTGATCTTGCGTCGGCTATATTGGCTGTATGCCAGCAGGTTGACTGTGATGCGCGGGTTTGGGGTACTTATCACTATGCTGGGCTGGAAACCAAGAAAGAAAATGAGTTTGTGGAACAAACTATTCGGTACGCGGCTAATCATGATGAAGAGGTTTATCAATTGCTGGATGGTGTCAAAATCACAGACGCAGAAGCCAAGTTGCCGGAAATTCTTAATTCCACACTGTCGGGTAAGAAAATATCTGATACTTTTGGTATAAAACAAAAGACGTGGCATGTCACTTTGCAAGAGGCGATAAAGACCCTTTATGTGGCGCGACTGAAACCACAACCGGGTCAGGATGACTCGCAGCAGGTGAAATAAAAAATTGCCTGAGACAATGAATGACCAAGACATGACCAAGACATGACCAAGACATGACCAAGACATGACCAAGACATGACCAAGACATGACCAAGACATGACCAAGGGAACAATGACTCCTATAGAAACAGCTTTACCCGCTCTGATGAACGATCTTCCATTGATTGATGAGGAAGAGAGCCAGTTATTGTTATCAGCTATTGGTAGAGTGTTGGCTGAAAATTTGATTGCCAGTATTGATGTTCCCCCCTACGACAACAGTGCTATGGACGGTTATGCGATTAACTCGGCAGATATTGCTGCGGGCAAAATGTTTCTCGAAGTAGCCCAGCGGATACCGGCGGGAGAAGTTGGGGGCAAGCTTGGTGTGGGACAAGCAGCTAGAATTTTTACCGGTGCGCCGATTCCCGTCGGAGCTGATGCGGTGGTAATGCAGGAGAATTGTGAAAGATTGGAAAACGCAGTGCATATTTTACAAGGTGTGAATCCAGGAGCAAACATCCGTCACGCTGGCGAAGACATAAAGGCCGGGTCCACATTGCTGAGTTCGGGGCATCGTTTAGTGGCTCAGGACATGGGGATATTGGCCTCGGTAGGTCTAACTACAGTCAAAGTAAAGCGGCAATTAAAGATTGCATTGATGACTACCGGCAATGAATTAGTACAGCCTGGTACTAAATTAGCGCCTGGACAAATCTACAATTCAAATTTCTATAGTATCGCTGTGTTATTGTACAACCTTGGTGCCCAAGTTATTGACGTTGGTATGGTCTCTGATGATTTAGAATCAACGGAAAAAGCCCTACAGGAAGCCGCATCGAACGCGGACTGTATAATAAGTACAGGCGGTGTTTCTGTCGGTGAAGAAGATTATGTCAAGGCAGCCGTAGAAAACTTCGGCCAGCTGAAATTATGGAAACTGGCGATCAAACCAGGCAAACCACTTGCCTGCGGGGAAATAGCCAATACTCCCTTCTTCGGTCTTCCTGGTAATCCAGTGTCTGCATTTGTTACCTTTTGCCTGGTTGTCAGGCCGTGTCTGCTGACGATGCTCGGCTGTAGCGATGTCGAATCAAAACAATATTGTGTTGTTGCAGCTTTTGAATTTCCTGCCACTGGAATCAGGCAAGAGTATTTGCGTGTGAGCTTAAGCAGAAGTGAGCAGGGGGAAACTGAAGTAAGCCCCTATTCCAATCAAAGTTCAGGAGTGAATTCTTCATTGAGTGGAGCGGACGGTTTGGCTATCATCCCTCCCCATACCTCTGTTTCCATTGGTGATAAACTGGTTTTTATTCCATTTTCGGAACTGATTAACTAGAATCCCGTCGCACATAGGATTAATCTATTGTGGAGAAAGCCTATTTCGTCAGATTTCCCAAAAAATCTTTAAATGCCTTAGCAATGTTACAAAAACTACTTACCATTTTATTTCTGCTTATTGGAATTAGTGCTTGTCAGACTAATCAACTGGGCGCGCCGGCTGGTGAGGCTATAACCGAGGCAGCCGGGCCTCAAGTTAGGGTAATCGGAGAAGCTCAAGTTCTTATTCCCGGTAAAAATGGAGATCAACAACGTTTCTTGGCAGATCTTCTTTATGAGGGCTTGCAGGCTTTAGATGCAGATAAACTGCTAACTCCGGTTGATGATAATGCCCACTCTCGATTTCGGCGAGTCCTTGCCTACCAGCCCACTAATAAGCTCGCATTGCAAGGGTTGCAGGACATAGTGGCGCGGTACGTTGCGTTATCCCAGGAGGCCAGCAGGCGAGGTCTATTTGAAGACGCTCAGATCATGCTGGATCGAGCGAGGTTCGTTGACGAGAAGCATCCTGATATCAACAAAGCCTTGTTGGAAATGCAGGCAGAGATGGATTCCGGAGATCTATTCTTTGAATTGGATGAGCTTGAATTTGCCCGCCAAACAGATTCTGCCGTGCAGAAACTCGGAACCATTGCCGAACAGGCGAGGCAACACGAGGCAATTTTTCTGATCACCGCACCCAATGACGATCAGGCAAGGTGGATGTTCTCTGTGATGCGTGAAGCAGTCGAAGGCTTCCGTTTGCGAGGAAATATAGAGCTGGCCAGTCGCCATAGCATCCGATTGCGTTTGCCGTCCGAGGCACTACCTTAACGCAAACAATTATCACTGCAGCAGGTTCCTAGTACGGAACACTGCAGAAACGTGAATCGGCATAACGTGCTAATTCATGAGAATATCCTGTCCGTTTGAATCGATCAAAGTTTATATTTTGCTAATATACGTTATCTGTAGCGAATACTTTTTGGATTGGTTACAGAAAAACTTAAAATTAAGCATGTAATTGATGTGCGCAGCGATAAATAAAATTGATTTTAATGGATTAGAAGCGCTTGAAAAAGCCCTTGCTGAAATACAGATTAAATTACATCTGTCAGAGGTTTAAGATCTAATAATGGATAAGTTATCTAATACTAATTTCTTTCGAAATTTTTCCGGCAACAATTACTTGATTCACGATCAAGCGGTTGAAGATTTGAAAGACAAAAAATAAATGCTAAGTAATGACTTTTAGCCAGCAGTTTGCAAACCGGATTTACTCATGACTGTTTGGGTTGACGCGGATGCCTGCCCCAAGCAGATAAAAGCAATTCTGTTTAGAGCTGCGGAGCGCACAGGCATTGATTTATACTTGCTCGCAAATCAGCCCATACCAACCCCTGCATTTAAAAACATTCAATCTATTCAGGTCCGTCAGGGATTCGATGTGGCTGATGATGAAATCGTACGGCGAGTGCAAGTAGGCGATCTGGTGATTACCAGCGACATCCCTCTGGCAGCAGAAGTTATCGAGAAACAGGGGTTAGCTCTGAGTCCACGAGGTGAGATGTTTTCCCCAAGCACCATTAAAACTCGGCTAAATATGCGTGACTTTATGGATACCATGCGCAGCAGTGGCATCCATAGCGGTGGTCCGAGGCAGCTAAGTGAAGCGGATACACGGGAATTTGCTAATGCGCTCGATCGTTATCTTGCCAAAAATTAATCAGAGCTGCCCTAGGCTAAACTCAATCTACTGGGAGTCTTTGAATCATTAATCAGAGGCTGCCTAGAGTTTAACAATCATTTTTCCGAAATTGCTACCCGCGAAGAGACCGAGAAAAGCGTCAACTGCATTGTCAATTCCCTCAACAACTGTTTCCCTAGTTTTGACTTTATCCTCACCAATCCATTGTTCCATTGCGTCTAGAAACTCAGGACGCATATCACCATGATCGGAAACAATAAAACCATTGATACGCACTTTTTTACCTATGATGAGCCCCAGATTATTCGGACCTGGCGCCGGTTTAGCATAGTTATACGAGGCTATCATGCCGCAGGCGGCGATTCGGCCAAAAGGGTTCATTATGTTTAATGCAGCCTGTAGGTGATCGCCACCCACGTTTTCGAAATACACATCGACCCCATCCGATGCGGCCTGGCTCAGCGCTTTAGTGAGATTGCCACAGGTCTTATAGTTGATGGCAGCATCAGCGCCACACTCATCCAGTATCCATTGCGCTTTCTCATCAGACCCTACGCTGCCGATCACTCGACAGCCTTTAAGCTTCGCAATTTGACAGACATTAGCGCCTACCGCCCCTGCAGCGGCGGAAACAAACACAGTTTCGCCTGCTTTGGGTTCGCCATATTTCAGCAAGCCAACGTAAGCGGTTAAACCGGGCATGCCCAGTGTACCCAGATAAAGCGACAATTGATTCTCATCGAAAGGAACCAGCTTGAGAAGGGTTGCGGATGTTCCTATAAACCCATCCTGCCACGCACATTGATTGAGGACAATGTCGCCTGGTTGTAAATCTGGGTCACCTGACTCTATGACTTTTCCCACAGCACCGCCATACATGGGCTTATTTAATGCGTAAGGTGCAGCATAGATGGCGTTCTCATTCATCCGGCCTCGCATATAGGGGTCGACAGACATATACAGGTTTTTAACGAGCACCTCGCCTGCTGAAGGTGCTGGCAATTCAACCTCAACAATTTCAAAGTTGTCCTGGGTTGGCATACCGTCTGGGCGGCTTGTCAGATGAATTTGCTTTGCGGTGAGCGTTGTCATAATAATTCCATAAGATTATAGGGCTGCTGTTCCCAGCATCGTGTAACTGGGGTTTAAGCCGAAGGTTGCTCGCTGGCAATAGGTGCAGCGGGCGTAGCCATGGTGGTTTTGTTTTGAAAGATGATAATCCCGATTAGGATTGCGGCGCCAATCAGATGATAGATGATGCCAAATGGAGTCCACATGAGTAATACTGCACTGAGAAAGAGTAATGCGGCAGTGTAAGCATTGAGTCTGGTCTCTAGGTGCCATTGTAAAATGCCCGCCATGGCATACAGTCCCATGCAGGACCATAAAAATACTTCCATTCGTTCGGGCCAGCTGCCTGATATTAAAGGTGAATAGACAAATAGCACCGGTACCAGGTAAAGCCCTTTAGCAACTTTCCAACTAGTAAGCCCTGTAGCCATGGGCCGTGTTCCAGCGATGCCAGCTGCTGCAAATGATGCCAAGCACACCGGCGGTGTTACGTTGCTATCTTGTGATAACCAGAAGATCACCAAATGAGAGCTGAGTAACAAACCGGTTAATAATTCCGGCGCTAACATCTCCGTTCGTATCAGCTGCTTCATTTCCAGTGGCATTTCTTGCAGTGCTATAACCGGGTCCCCTCCGAATAGGCTCAATGTTGCCATTACACTGGAAGGCAGATCCCCAGCCTGTAGTGCAGCCAGTAATTGCGAATGGCTGACCAAGTCAAATATTAACGGTGCAGAAAGGGTTGCCAGTACGATATAGGAGGCAGTTACCGGTAGCCCCATGCCCAGCACAAGAGAAGCTAGTGCAATCAGAATTAATGTGATAATCAGGTTGCCCTGTGCCCAATCGACGATCATTAACGAGAAGGCATTGCCCACACCGGTGGTGGTGACCACATTGATGATAATACCCACAGCGACAAGTAAAAGGGCGGTCGATACCATAGTTCTCACGCCATCCACCATCGCATCAAAAATATCAGCTAACCTCATTGGTGTGGCGGATAACCAGGATGCAGCAATAACGCTGATGATAGCGAAGGCAGCAGAGGTAGTTGGGGTTCGGCCCCAAACCAAAAAACCTACCAATACAACTATCGGTATAAGAAACTGCCAACCATCTTTCAACACGGTTGAAACATTTTCTGTGTTTTCGGCTTTGGTTGGATCCAATCCCAGCCGTTTGGCTTCGATACGCACGAAATAGGACACAGTAAGAAAGTAGAGCAGAGCGGGTAGGGAGGAGGCTGCGATAATAGTTAGATAGGAAATTTGAGTATAACTGGCCAAAACAAAGGCACCTGCCCCCATTACTGGTGGCATTAGGGCTCCGCCAGTGGAAGCGGCGGCAACAACACCAGCAGAGAACCGGCTGCCAAAGCCAGACTTTTTCATCATCGGAATCGTGATTACACCAGTTGAAACCGTATTTGCTACAGCAGAACCCGACACCGAGCCCATTAATCCGGAGCCAACTACTGCCACATGTCCGGCTCCGCCGGTATATCTGCCAGCCAAACACTGAGCCAGATTGACAATAAAGTCGCCAGCGCCAGAGCGTAATAGGAAGGAGCCGAAAATAATGAACATAAACACGAAGGTGGAAGAGATGTTCGCGGTGAGCCCAAACATGCCTTCACTGGTGAAAAAACTGCGATAGAGCACGGTTTCTAGACTCAGACCTGGGAAAGAGAATACTCCGCCGATGTATCTGCCGAGAAAAAGTATATAGGACAAGCTGAGCAAGATTAGCACAGGCATAAACCAGCCGGTGGTTCTGCGCGTGAATTCAATTGCTAAACCAACTGCAATAAGTGAAAAAACATAGTCGCTGAGTATGTACTCAGTTTCTCTTGCATATAGCGCGGTCTCGAAAAGTATTAGGTAAGTGGATGTTGCAATTGCCAAACCTGCCAAACCAATATTTATCCAGTAAGTCAGTGAGTGTTTGGCAATCGATTCCGATTCATTTGCCATCAGCGCACAGATGGCACAGAAACCACCAAAGTGAATAGCTGAAAGCCACAGTTCGGAAATGCTAGCGAATACATTGCAGTAAATATGAAACACAGCAAAGAAAAATGCAGCCCACTGTAAATACCGAGACTTCATGGTAATGTCTCGCTTTGGTTGGTTGGCGGGGGTATTAAACGTTCGGGAATATTGAGACCCATTTCACGGTAGTAGCGAATAGACCCGGGGTGCAGCGGTGCACCTAAGCCTTCGATGGCAATTTCCAGGCGCATATCCTTAGTGGCACCATGAATTTCCTGCAGGGTCGCCAGATTCTCCCAGATTACTTTGGTTACCCGATAAACAACTTCTTCAGGAATATCTTCATGGGTAACTAATACGTTCGGCGAAGCCACTGTACGTATTAACTCACTCTGGTTAGGGTAGGTGCCTGGCGGAAACTCATACCAATCCCAAAGTGGGTATCTGGCGTTGATTTTATCCAGATCAGCCTGGGTCCAGCTCAATATCGTCAAACGATCACCGAGCAGTGCATAGGCCTGAGTTATGGAGCTTACTGGGGCACCAGCTGGAATATTCATACCGACGATGTTGCCATCCTGGATCGCGTTGCTTGTAGGCCCGTAGCCCATGTAGGCGAGATTGAACTTGGTCTCGAAGTCGATTCCCAGGGTATCCAGGATGAAGCGTCCGGTTTGATCAGCACCGGAATTCCTTGCCCCCAATACATAACGATCACCGTCCAGTAAATCCAGATCCATTATCTTACCGGTTTCAGCAAGCTCACTCAAAAGCACAAAGTGTTCGACGTTTTGCCACAGCGCACTCACGCTGCGCATGTGGGTCTGAGGGCGGCTGACAGGTCCCTCACCACTCCAAGACCAGGCCCCGAACGGCCCTTGCAGGATGGCAAACTGGGCTTGGTTATCACGCAATAATTTGACGTTTTCCAGAGACCCTGCGGAGCTGATCGCGGTGAGCGAGATACCTTCGCTCTCATAGAGTTGAGCATGGGCAATAGTAGCCAGAGCAACGCCAACTGGGTAGTAGGTTCCACCGGTGGTAGCCGTTGTAAGCACAAACGGACGGGCGCGATTCAAATCATCATTACAGGAAATCACCAAAATGCTGACGATAATCCCTAATGCTACGTTTCTCATTCAGAATCCTATCGGGGCAATATTGAACTTATTTTGTGACCCGTATGCTGTGACTGCTGCTTAGGCTTAGTCGCTGCTAAACCACGCGGTCCCAGACGCATCTGATGAAACCATATTTCCTTTTAAAGCACAATGAGCGGGCAAGCGGTCAGGTTGGAGGCGGGGACACGACAGGTAGCTATCGCGATTACAGGTTCAACTACTTTGGTTGTAAATAAGGATCAGGATGTAATTCGGGTGATTGATATAGCTCAGATTCCAGTCGGCGTAGGACAAAAGTCATTGGCGGTCAACCCTACCAATCAATAGTGCAACCACTGACAATGGATTCGGACTAAATACCTAAAATGGCTCCAACTTCAATTATAGTTCAACCATTGTGCTTACTGAAAATTTAAGTGGGAATACGGTTGGTAAGGTTGCTAATTACCAATAGGAGGGAAAAAGTTGTTACAAGGCACAGACCCTGGCCGCAGAGACATTGAGTACAATTGGTTTTTTGCTCACTCTGAATTCTGCATTGAGATAAGAAATTTCCAATGAAAATTCCAGGGCTGACTCACTAGATTCAATTACCGCTCTGAGTAGATAAGTGTCTGACTGGAATATCTCTAGCTTGCCAATTTCTGAGCTTGCAGACTTCAGTACTACACCAAATGGTTCACCATCAAATAGCGCATATATTCTTAACATGATCAAAAACTTCTTTTTGCCAGTGGAATCCAAACATTGAATGGTCGAAATTGAAGAGGGGAATAGGCATTTTAGCCCCTTCTCATCCGTATAAGTAGTCCATTGGTCGGTTGGAAATGACGCAGCAATTCTTGCGGCAGATGAACGTTGTATGTCTGGAAGTAAGTCCACTGTGGCCTCCAGTACTTTCTGCACTTCCGGTGGGTAGCCAATCTTTACAGACGACCGCTCACCCCAGTCATACTTTAAACTTTTTTCAGCTTCCGGGAATTCTGTACCTGAATGCTTCTTTATCACCATAGTCACAGACGCACCAAAAATACTGGATATTGCCACTCTGACCAACTCACTATCCAGAGGAGAGTTTTTGCTGATACCGGTTATCGATTTTGCTATGCGTCCTGCCATCGATTCTATTTCAACAGAAGCTGGCAAAGAATACCCCATCTTCAAATCTATCTCTGACAAGGATTTAGCAGCAACTTCGATCCCACGACTTATCCTTTTAATAATTAATTGCTTCACTGTTTCAATATCATGTTCTCTGTGGTCAAAAACGATATTTTCCAACGCATTCATGCAAGATTCTGGATTCAGGCTAAGCTCTTCTATTGATCCAACTTGTCTCAGAATACCCAACATTTCGCTCAATTGCATAGTCTGGTTTTCTACCATTCCAAAAAGCTCTTCCTGCCGGCTTCCTAGAAACGGCTCGGCAATAATTCGCAGCAATCCTTCCTGATCCAAGGTTTTTTCGATTTCTCTGAATTGTTCTCTTCTGTTGGTGCGAAACTTGTAAAAACAAAATTCACGTGCGCAGGGTTCATTTTCTAGGAAGAGTAGGCCCCCTAGTTTGACAGTGCGCATTAATTCCTGAAGAACTTTCTGCCAGCTCCAGGTATGATGCAAAGCAGAAGCAATGTATACCAGATCAAAATAATTGTCGGTAAACGGTAAATCATGAAAATCCGAAGCGATTCTGGTTACTTTATCATTGTCTAGATTTGATTCGATCGCGATATCTCTGCCAAGTGCCAGTGTATCAATGGAAATGTCAGAGAGTGTTACTTCGGTATTAAATTTATTGGCCAACATATATCCGGTAGTATGAGCATACGCCGCTACTTCCAGTATTCGTATCGGAGTTTCTGAGTTATCGAAATCTTTGCCATGTGCAGCCAGCACGCGTGAGATTTCATTGCAGTGCGCACCGCTGATCGAGGCTATAGTTGAGTCCACGGTTATGGAGTGCCAAAGTACCTCGCCAAGAATATTATTTATAGTCTCCGAAAACATAAATATCCCTTTTTTTCTTTGGTTGTACGTGCGCGCAAAAAATCAGATTTCTACGAGAGTGCCATTAGGAAGTTTTCACTGCACCCCATTCACTTCGAGGACAATATTTCCCGAAGTTGCTGTTCGGCCACGCTAAACGAAAAGTATTTTTCAATATTTTTTTTGCCAGCCTCTGAGAGTTTTTTCCATAGATCTTTGTCCGTATAGGCAAGCAGGACCTGACTTGCAAATTCCTCAGCGGTATCACCTATCAATACATCTTCAGTATCAACCAGCCTCATGCCTTCTGCGGCCATGGTGGTGGCAACCACCGGTACACCAAAGGACATACTGGTGTTTATTTTCCCCTTTATTCCGGCACCATAACGCAATGGAGCAATCGATAATTTTACTTTGTTGAAATAGGGTTCTATGTCGGAGACGAATCCAGTGACTATTACATTCTTGCTCGCCCTTGCGGACAGAGCTTCGGGCGGCTGCGAACCCACTACATAAATACGGATTTCAGGATCCTTCTCGACTATCAGAGGAAAGATATCATCTAGGAAGTATTCCATTGCATCATAATTGGGTGGGTGCTCAAAGCCGCCAATGAACAAAATATCGCCACGTTGATCAAAACCGCATTCGGTCTCATAGTTGGCATGGATATTTGATAAAAGTGCAACATCGATAGTTGCATCTTCCCGTTTTAGCAAATCTAGTTCCACTGGACTGACAACTAGTGTCACATCAGACTTGCGTGCAATGCCTAACTCCTGCTCCTTTCGTTTAGCGGCCTTTTCCATAAGTGTCGTATCTTTGGCTATATCAGCCTCTCTTCGTTCCCTAAGGAAATGAAGATCCACCGTGTCAAAGATGACTTGCGTGCTTGGACAGTAATTACGAACATCATCAATGTGTATAGAGGCTACGTTCACACGACTCAAAATTACCGCACTAAACTGATCACCAGTTCTCTGCAGGTAGGATCCGATAGATGTCACATAAGGATGGTATTGTAGCTCTATACCGATACGTTGTAGCTGCCTGCTATAATGAGCCTGGTACTCAAGATTATTGGTCATGAATGTGATTCTATATTCAAGATTTCTTAGTATCTTTAGAAGGCTGAACATCCGCAAAGAACCTGAATCGTTATCCGGCATTATCATCCTTTCATCTATTACCAGGACGCGTTTTTCTTTTGATCGATCCTTTTTTACGTCGGGGTCTTTCCCTGGCACACCATGATTCTGAAGTTGATCTTTCCAACGTTCAAAAAATTTCTTTTGATTGTTAATTTGGTATTGCTTGATACCCGAACCCGTATCGATGCCCGATGTTACTCCTTCGAAATGAACGACACAGGCGTTCGGTTGGTAGTAAACTTTTCTTCCAGATTGCCTCACTTTGAAAGCCAGGTCGGTGTCTTCATAATAGGCAGGAGCATAGTGCTCATCAAACATGCCCAACGCGATAAAGCTTTCTCTCAAAATCATGAGGCAGGCACCGGAACAGTAGTCTACTGCTCTGGCATAACAGCAATTGGGATTGTTTGGATCACCGTTTCTGCCATAATTCCAGGCTGATCCGTCCTGCCATACAATGCCACCAGCCTCCTGTAACATACCGTTGGGGTACACTAGTTTTGCACCAACCATACCAGCATCAGGGAATTCGAGAAATGTCTGGTGCATTTCATTCAGCCAGTCTACTTGTACTTCTGTGTCATTATTCAGGATCATCAAGTAAGTGCCTTTAGCTGCTTCAACCCCTAGATTAATTGAGCGTATGAAGCCTTGATTATTTTTATTTGTGATTACTTTTATCCCCGACATATTTTTCAACATTTTCTCAGTCTCGTCAGTAGACTGGTCATTAACTATAATTATTTCGTAACTGAGTTCGCTGGATGTATTGTCAAGAATGCTTTTCAGGCAATGAAACGTATATAAATGTTTGTTGAAAACAGGAATAACTATCGATATTAAGGGGTTTGACTCAGAGTTAAATTTTAATGACTTGTAGGACCTGGCAATCGAATGTTCAACCGGGGCAGCGATCGAAGCAATCGGTTCGGTCCTCGATCTTTCATCATTGATTTCTCGGAATATTCCGGCTACGCCATGTTTCTTCCATATTCTGAATGCTGTTGAAGCCTGGCGAAATGGCCTGGAATAGCGCCAGCTCTTGCTTTGGTATATCCGCTGAAAATCAGTTTGTGCTTGTTTAACAATATTTGCATGGTCACTCTGCAGGTTTGCTATTTGCCTGATATATACTAGCTGAGCATCCCTGGCTGTTTGTTCCCAATCTGCATTCAGGTTATCTAGTTGCTCTTGCAGATCCAATGCCTGTTGTGCTCGAGCATTCATCTGTTCGCCCAATTGTTCTTCTCTGACTTTTAGATCGTGGCTTCTTGCATCAATCAAGCGTTGTAAATGATCCATTTCAGGATAGCTTCTCGCTCGGTCCAATACATCTAAAAGCTCTGTTGTACTCCATAGTAGAGACCACTTCCGATAAATCATTTCCCGGTATTTTATTCCCACCTCGTCGCCATCTTTTGAACCAAACCCACTGCGAGTTGAGACCCGGTAATAAGCTGATATTTTATCGAGAACACAAAAATCAGTATGGCCCGAAACTTGAAGCCAAAAATCCCAGTCCTCCATCCGGTCAAAGTCCGTATCGAATCTACATCCCGCTTCGAGTAACTCTCTGGAAAACAAAACCGAATGTATTGGTATGTAATTCTCGATTAATAGACGGGCATGATCATATTCAAAATCAAAAAGTGAGGTTGCCTTCCAGCTACCATCAACTAGCTCCACACACTGGGTTGCGCTATACGCTACCCTGCATTTTTTATTTTTTACTAGAATATTCAGCAAGTTTTCAATATGATCTTTGTCTATCCAGTCATCATCATCTAGGAACAGTATAAACTCTCCCGTTGATGCATCCAGCCCAGCATTAGCGGCTACCGACCGGCCCTGATTAGAATCGAAACTAATAGTTTCTTTCCGGCTGATTGCTGGACCCGCTTTCGACTCAACAATAAACTCAATATTACATCCACCATCATTAACAACGATTAGCTCGATGTTGGTATGATTTTGATTGGATACCGAGTCGATAGCATTTGATAGCATCTCAATCCGGTCTTTGGTTCGGATTATTACGGTAACAAGATGTGAAGGCATATTTTAGTGTTTATATCTAATGAAGTGGGTTCGACTGAGTAGCAATGATACCGGATTTACACAGCCTGCGAAAACCTTTACTCTCTCTGTCTTCTTTCTCTACCATTACATCAAGAACCAAAATAGGTCCGGGAACTACTCCATGACTCAGCCAGTACTGGAAGGGATTTCGATAAGGGATTTCGCAGAGTATCAAAATCATCTGGTTACGGCTCGAGAAGTGAACGAATTGCGGTACAAATATGAGCTCAGCCTGCTCAAGGGTGCTAATGAAACTGTGGCCAACGGCTTTTGCTATGTTTGTCAGCGCTACGTAGACTTTCTGATAGACTTTAATCACTCGTCAGGACACTACGATGGGAATATCCGCATTCCAAACTGGAGAGAAAGGCTGGTATGTCCTAGTTGTCAACTCAATAATCGAACTCGAGCCTGCATTCATTTTCTTAATGAGAGCCTGCTTTGTAAGAAGGCTCACTCTATTTATATTACAGAGCACGTGACACCGCTATACGCGATGCTTACCAGCCGTTACCCCGATCTCACTGGAAGTGAGTATCTTGGCGATAAAATTCCCCTCGGCTCACTCAATGAACAGGGTGTAAGAAACGAAAGTATTACACGTTTGTCTTTTAATGATAATTCCTACGATTTTATTCTTTCTTTTGATGTATTTGAACATGTTCCCGAATTTCCGAAGGCCCTCAGAGAGTGTTTACGGTGCCTCAATAAAGGTGGCACTTTATTGTTTACAGTACCCTTTATTAACACGCTGGAAGATAACTTGGTCAGGGCCACTATCGATACTAACGGAGACACAATCCATCTGTTGGAACCTGAATATCATGGGGATCCAGTTAACGACGCAGGCTGCCTGTGCTACTACCACTTTGGCTGGAACCTACTTGAAGAAATGCGAGCAGTTGGATTCTTTGAAGTCAAAGCGCATTTGTACTGGTCAGAGCACTATGGATATCTCGGTGGTGAGCAGTTGTTATTTACCGCCACCAAGTGAAGCCGGGCACTCTAAGGGGGGAGACCTTGTTCTTCCCGTCTATGCTTACGTCGAATCCCACGCAATCACTTTAGGGTTTGGAGGCAGCTATTTAGCTACCATGGTGTGGATTGGCGTTGAATTGCCCTTTAGTTTTCCGCTGCCGCCTTGAAAAATCGGATTAGCAAGTAGTGCGTTTCTGTTAATGGCCAGGCGACCACCAGATGATCTAAGGGCCCGAACTTCGACTTGCTGAAGTTCCTGAAAATAGAAACATGCGGTTAACTCCTCTTCTGTGAGTGCGCATGAGAGAGACTCCAATTGCGCCTCCAGATTATCGTCAAGCGCACCTAATTGTGCACGTAGCTGTCTTTTATCAGTATCCTGTCCACCGCTTCGCGCCTCTCTCAACAGTTCCGTTCGCACTTGATTTACTTAACCAACATATTGTTTAGCGCTCCCACAATAACTTCCGGGCGCTCATCTGAGGTATTAAGCGAATTGAGAAAATTACCGTAGCGACCCTATAGCGAGATCAGAGATCCCAGTTCGATTGGTTCCAGAGCGGACAGCTGTTTGATTAACGCAAATTGCGCGCCATATTCTGTGCGGGATTCTTGCTGTTGGAGCAGTTCATTATTGATGCGGTTGCGTCTCTCACTTTCCAAGCACTGGTAGCCCGGGCTAACTTGCGCCTGCGTCACCATCAGCTGATTGGATGCAGCAGTTAGTAGTTGACTGATTGCTGTATTTAAGTCACTGCGCAACTGCAAGATGAATTTATCATTCTCAACCCGTTGCAGGGATGGCTTTCTGCCTGAGATAGAAGCTGTGCCACGAACTCCGAGTAGTCTTTTAGCTGCTGGGCCTGAGATTGATTGCCTCGATATAGCGTATAGCCATCCACGCCACAACTGAATATCAGCAGTCCTATAACGGGAACCAGTTTATTCCTTATTTCTTCTCGCGGGGCTCTATTTTGTCTGGCCCAAGGGTATCTGAAGTATGGCCGGATAAGGGTACTTCTTCTTCCAGTTTTCCAATAAGCATCATGGCGCCTACAAAAATAGCAGTGATTGTGGTTATGCCAAGTACCATTGTGATGCGATACACCATCGCTATATACAAATCTGCGAAGTAATACACGGCTTCAGCCAGTGCATTGACTACAACCAGAGCTAGTGCGAATGAAATCCAGATCGCTTTTTGCATGGGATAATTGTCTCGCTGGGCTGAAAAGCCAAGCCTTTTGTAAGGCCGATGGCAGAAACTCTAATTCCAGAGTAGCAGCATTCCTTATACGTGACTACTGCTGTGCTGTGTGAAGAACTTGCTGGCCTTCCCCAGCAATGTGTTGCGAGTAGCTGCTAATGGTATTGCCGGTTGCCTAGATTGAAAGTAGCAGTATCCCTTTTATTTGGTTGCCGCTGTGTTCTGTGAAGATAAAAATATCGTCCAGGTTATCACCGTTCAGCTGCACTGGAATTATGTCGCCATCAATTACTTGTTCATTCAGCTCAATATTGATGTCGGCTTTTTGTTCGCCAAGTCGCACTAGATCAGGGTTGCCACTGACGGAAACATTGTCGATGATTTTATTGATATCAAGTTCGTAATTATCCCGTTCGCGGGTGTAATCCAAGGCTCCCAGGAACAGGTCTGTATCTACTTCCGGTTCAATGCTGTTCAAAAATATTTCCAAATTATTGTTTATCAGAACTAACAGATCCTGATTGTCAAAGTTAGCATCAAGGTCCGCAGTGCCGGTTGGTATTGGCTCATTATTTTCAAGTTCTCTGGCTTCGTTGGCGATGTTCATAACGGTTGTGGCGAGACGAATGACGGAGGGGAATTTTAAGTTGACTGTTATTTTACGATTGGGGCGACGTCCAAAGCGTTCACCGTCGTTCAGGTAAATAAAGGCTTCCACAGATATATTGCCCGATAGAGCAAGCCATAAAAAAATATCGCCTACAGAGACTGTTTCTACTCGCCATAGCCACAAGTCCTTCAGCCCGTCTTCATTTTCATCAAACAGGAAAGTGCTCAGAACGTTACCGCCTGAGCGCAATATTTGCCGGGGCTGCTCCATATTCATTCCATTAGCAGTACCTCCGAACAGCGAAACCTTGCCTGCTTCCCGTAGCAAAAGATCCTCAATTCCATCGGCATTTACATCATCCAGTATTTCCTCATGGGTGAGTGCCAACACTCCGGTTAAATTTGAAAAGTCCAGGTTGTCTATATCAAATTCACCTAAGCGTTCTTCGATAGCAGCGATGTCCAATGAATAACTCGGTGCTTGGGGGAAATAATTTTCACTAGTTCCCATGGCAATGAATACATCCAGTTTCTTATCTGTTTGCGATACCAGGTCATCAAAACCATCGCCATTCACATCACGTAAATCCATCAGCGGTATACGCATGGATTGACCCGTTTGGCGTTCCAGTCGACGTGGATTTAGCCTAGTTCGCAATCTGACATCAGACAGCACGCTGATGCCTGTTTGATAACTGTCATCGGCATTGCTGATATACAAGTTCAACACACCTGCACCTGGTATGATGAGGTCATTACGTCCGTCACCATTTACATCGCGCGAAAAATGCAATCGATTAACGCCTTTGCTAAGAAAGCCATTCAGGTTCGATTTGACCAGTTTTGCCTCGGAGAACTGTTGATTTTCTATCGACCAGGCAAAGACGTCAGAGCCATCAATAAGTGCTATCAATGACTGTTCCCTAGTCTTACCATAGCCAGTTCCAATGTCCCAGCCAACCGATTCGCCAGGCAACTCGAGGTTGATGAAGCCGGCATCGAAATCGAATTCATTGTTAGATTGAAAGTAAACTCTGATAGTGTTTTCAATCACCAGAATCAAATCTTTGAGCCCGTCATTATTCAAGTCAGCAGCCAGTATCTGGTCAGCTTCCGCGGGGAATTGAAAAATTTGTTGCTGATAATTGGGTAATGTTGTGTCCTCCGCTGCGATCATCAGCATAGGGAATGGGAAGAGGCATAAAACTAATCGAAGTGCGCTATTCATGGCGTCGCTATCAATACCGTGGTTGCCGAATTGTGGCGTAATATCAGATCCGGCTTGTTGTCGTTATTTAAATGCAGCACATTAAAACCGACAATACCGCGCGTTGATACGTATTGCCAGAAAGGCTGGTTGCCTATTTGCAGAGTTCCGTCGATTCGCTTAGCCGCTAATGTGCCCTCCGCAGTGATATACATGGCATCTTTGTTGCCATCGCCATCAATATCAAAACGTAACGACATTTGTTCAGCAAGCCCTCTTACATCGCTTGCTGAAAAACTTTCTTCCAACCGGGAGTCGGGTCGACGGCTAAATACGCCTTCAGTGACACTATTGCCTGAGTACAAGAGCTGAGTCCTGACTATGCTGGAATTACGAATAGCATTCACCACTGGTACTGTGTAATAGCTTACGCTGAGACTGGGCCTGCCATCGTCATTGATGTCGATAAAATTTAGATCTGCATCATAACCGGAGAAGCGCATTACTTGATTTGCCTGGTCAAGGTCGAAGCTTCCGTTTGAGTTAATAAAAAAGTAACTGGTCCATTCATTGCCATTGCCATCGGTTCTAATTAAATCCAGTTTTTTGTCGCCATTTAGATCAACCAGCCTAATATCACCGCGGGTTTCAATTACGCCTTGCCAATCAGGGTTTTCAGAGAAGCTGCCAGCAGCAGACTGAAAATGTATATTGAGTTGGCCCTGCAAGTCATCCCCCACATTAAGATACGCAATATCGGGTAGCTCGTCATCATTCAGGTTTACCAGCCGAGCCGAGGGCATCCAGTTTTCTGCATCCAACAGGGAGCGGGAAGAGCCCTGCTCAGTCCATTCTTCAACAAATCCTGCAAACGGGGTCGACTTCTGCGCAGTGATTTCAAAAACCAAGCCTTCGTCAGCGTTTATACGCATGCTAGCATCAAAACCGCCCCTGCGGCTTCTGCTTGCGGAGGGAGCAAGATTTTCATTGCTTGTTTTTAGCTTGGTAACTAGGCTGAACTCCTCGTTGGGTAATCCCTTAAAAAATCCATAGCCGTCTTTGCCTGGAAGTAGTAGGTCCACGTATTCATCCCCATTTACATCTCCTACGTCATTGAAATATTCAACGCGCTCCAGATTGGGTACAGTCGCAATTAAATCCCACTGAAAAAGCTGTTTGATGTTGCCTGCATATCCTTCGATGGCGGTAGAAAGGCTGAACACACCGTTGCTGGCGAATAACAATAACTCTTTGCCCGGCCCAAGGCGTATGTTAGCAAAGCCAACAGCGATAATTTCTGTTTTTATTTCGATGCGTTGCGGAGTTTGGGCAAATGTGCCGTTTGCCTGCTGGTGATAGACATGCAGCTCGCGACCGATATCTTCCTGAAAGTATTGCACGATAATATCGAGCGCGCCGTCCCCGTTCAGATCTTCGGTGCGCGGGCGCTGGAATGTGTTTTCTTGCGGTAGGTCGAAGGCCAGGTAATTAACTTGTGCCAATAGCGTCGATGGCACAGCCAAGGGTGCTGCAAGCGCAGCAATTGTTAAATGAGCCAGAATTACTCTAGGTAACAAGTTTTTCAAAATAATACCTCAATCGGTTTCGTCGATCAGTTCGCCAAGATCGCTGGTGATATTAAATAGACCGAGAATGCTGTGGGCTCGTTCACCTTCAACACGATTATAGTTGTAGAAAGAAAATAACCAAAAATCCAGAATAGACAGGGAGCTGCTTAAAGGGCTTAAACTTGATTCATATTGCAGTAGAGGCCCAAGAGAAATTCTGCTTATTCTCCTGCTAGGGTCCCAAAGTACAACAGGTGATTGTTTTATCAAAGCACCACTGTAAACGCTGAATACCACAGTTTCTCCTAATTCAGAATCTTGACTCAACCGGTTTATAAGCCCCTGGGCCGACTGCACCGGAACACCATCTACGGCCAGAACCACGTCGCCTATCGCCACGCCAGCATCCCCAAGTGGACTGCCCGGGAATATTTTCACGATTCTGGCAGCGGATACATTGCTTCGATTTGCCATGGTTAGTATTTCTGTTTGATAACCTGCTCTACTTGCAATTGGATCTGCGCGGTACAATTCGCGCGGGGTGGTAATGCCAGTTACTTCCCGTGCAGTCACTTTGGCTTCGAACACCACCGTGTTTCGTCTGGCGGTAAAGGTAAATTCCTTTGCCGATTTGGTCTGTCTGGCCAATTGATCGATAACATCCGGGTGGTTGGTCTCCATGCCATCGATGCTGAGAATAATATCACCGACCTGAATTCCAGCTGAATCGGCGGCACTGTTCAGCGCAACTGCCCGCACTCGTACGCCCGGTAAAATTTCTATATTTGCAAGCGAGTCACTTTCATTGGCACTGATTTGCAGACCAAAGTCCACGCTTTCCTGTGCCGTGCTTTCTACGGTGGTGAAGCTCAATTCTTCTGGTGACAGGGTAATGCTGGGTACCAATACTCTGGGTCCGTAGCTTACACACGAATTCAGCAGGAGAAGCGACAGGAACAAGCAGCTGCGATGGAAACCCCCGAACTGAATTCCCGCTAGGAGCACTAAAGTTTCCTCCTTTGTATGATAAATAATCCAACAATCAGGAATACTACCATTTCAGGTAACGGAACCCACAGGTTCAATTGTTGCACTCTGTCATCAATCAGCACATCAGAATACCCTCGCACGATGCGACTTACGTCCTGTAAGTAGGATTGATCGAGCAGCGATGGTTGAAAAGTGGCATAGAGATAGTAGGCATAATCCCCTAACATGGATTTGAATACATCCAATAAAATTGTGATTCCTAATGCACTAGTGACCGCCTGCGTGGTTGATTGTGTGCAAACTGAGACCAGTAGGCCAAACGCAATGGCTGCAGGCAAGGGAGTCAAGGCCAATTTAATGCCCAGACTTATCTCTGTAGTGATCTCGTCAACGCTAATCAACTCAAATCCATCCTCGACTATGGCACCATATTCCCACAGCAAACCGCAGCCGAAATAGGTGACGAATGTCAGCAATAGTAGTGATAGGGCTGCAAGGCAGTGAATGTGTACCAGTTTGGCAATTAGTAAAGCACTTCGGCTAATACGCCGAATTAGAAGGTGACGAATAACGCCAGTATCACGGTCACTGGAAATAGAAAACGCGGCATAGGCTACCAACAATAATCCGAGTAGGGTAATACCCGTGGACATGCCGTCAACATAGTAGCCATAGGCATTGCTGGAAAGTTCAGAAAAGCTTGATGACCCCAGCAAACTGTCCCGCGCCTGTTGCCCTGTTTCTGAGAGTTTTGTAATCAGGTATTGAATCATTACCAGGATCGAAGGTGCCAGGACAATCAGTTTGCCGCTGAAGCTTCGCAGCGAAACGTAAAATTCGGCTCGCAGGGCTGTGCCAAAGCCGTTCATGGTTGCTGCTCGCTGGTGATTTTCCGGAACAGCGAACCAAGGGAGTCACGTTTGATAACTAGTTCAGAGACGGCAATCTTAGCTTCTACAAGATGTCGGTTGAGATCAGCTGCAGCGACATTCTCCAGAGCGAGATGTAGATAACCATCGGCATCAGTTGATTCAATTTCCACAGATTCGGTGGCGGCAATCAGCTCGCGGGCAACTTTGTTATCATCGCACTTCAGTCGTAACCGGGTCTTGTCATGGGAAAATAGCTTGTCGATTTCGTCGCTGACTACTATACGACCCTGGTGCAAGATGGCGATGTGTGAACATATCTGTTCGAGGTAGGGCAGCTGATGACTCGAAAGTAAAAAGGTTGTTCCATCTCGTTCATTCAGCGTCTTAATCAGACTAATTACATCATCCACGCCTTCAGCGTCGAGGCCGTTAAAAGGCTCGTCGAGTAAAATTATTTCTGGATGCCCCAGCAATCCTTGCGCTATGGATGCGCGCCGTTTGTTACCAAGAGACAGGTTTTTAATCTTGAAGTTTCGAAATTTTTCAATACCAAGCACCTGTTCAACTTTTTCCGGTGTGCGGACTGGGCCGGGGCAGAGCAAGCTGGCATGCTCTAGACACTGCCTGACCGTGAGATTTGGGTATAAACTGGGGGTATCGAAGATGCCGACTATTTTACCGGCCGCCTCATACAAATGTGACGGTGGCTTACCCAGAACCGAGATGGTGCCACTGTTATAGAGTTGTAACCCCAGAATACATTCGAGGGTAGTGGTTTTGCCTGAACCGTTGAGTCCAACCAAGCCGTGAATAGCACTCTGCCTGACTTCAAGATCGAGGTCTTTAATTACCTCAAAGTCGCCATAACGCTTCGCCAGTTTAGAAACTGAGAGAGAAACTGCACGAGAGGTTTTACTCATGAAATAAAATTGTTCCGGATGTTGTTCTATCCGCATTCTGCCTGGGATAGCATCCTTCAGTTGAGGCTTCCAACCTCAACTGAAGGAGATAAGATAATGCGTAACCGGGTCGCTCTGAAGCTATCAGCTCTAAACTAATCGACGAATAAATCGTCTACCTGAACTTCTTCGACAGTACCGAACTCTTCCAGTTCCTCGGTATCAATGATGGACAGATCACCCACAATTGAAATAAGTTTCGGTCGATCTTTAACATGCTCGCTTTGAAAAGACAGCAGGTCGTCCATGTCCATGCCCTGCAATAGTTCAAATCGATCTCTGCGTGGATCACCTTGAATCCCTAGCCGCTCCCAACCTCTCACCGCACCTATTACTCCGCGGAAGCCGATTTTTGAGGTTCTATAGCGATTGAGCAGTGAATTGGTAGATTCTGCGAATCTTTCCTCGGAGGCCGGCATATTATCTATCAGGTCAATGAATGCGCCGAGAGCATCGACCGTCTTGTCTGTCTGGGACCCAATTGCGCCCAGCATTATATTCTCAGCATCGGTTCTGCCGCCCTGCGCGTAGCGCGCCGATGCGGAGTAGGCTAGTGCTCTGGCTTCGCGTAATTCCTGAAAAACCACGCTGGACATGCTGGTGCCAAAATAGTTGTTGTAGATTGATGCGACCACAGTAGTTTCTTCATCATACTGACCATCAGGAAATTCGATACGTACCTGGGCTTGTGCAGTTTCCTTGTCGACCACATATATTTCTGTTGTATCAATTTCTCGCGCAGTTCTAAATCTATATTCTGGCGTATCTTTCAACTCTGAATCGACAACGTGATGACGACGCAAGGTAGCCACCAAATCCTCCAGTGGCATGGAGCCGGTGTAAGTAATAGTGTGCTTGTAATCAAGTAGATCCGCAGGTAATGACAACAATTCATTCAGCTCGGTGGCTTGAATTTCTGCGCTGGGCAGGGCTTCAAGCATGGGTGATTCATCCCCATATCGGTTGTAGAGATAGAGCGCGCGAGCGATAGCTGGCGGTGAGCTCTTCTGATCCTCTCTCGATTTGAGAATAATGCCCTTTAGATCTTCCAGCGTCTGCTCATCAGTACTGGGGGTGTTGATTAATTCGAGCATCAGGGTAAGCGTTGATTCAAATTGCTCATCTAATCCGGAAATAGAAATGGAGGAGGAGTTTTCGCCAGAGCCAAAGCGAAAGTTACTGCCCATTCTGTACCATTCTTTCTGTAACTCCTCATTACTGAGGTTTGCCGTGCCCGCTACATCCATGAGCGCAGAGGATAGACTGAGTTTCTCGTTCTCTTCAGTACCTACTTCGATATTAATAGAAAAAGAAAACAGGTCATTTAATGGGTTTGGCGCATAGTACAGAGGTACACCATTGACATAGTCTACGACGCGATAGTCACGATCAACTTCGACAAATGACGGGTCGATCTGATCAAATGGCATGCCGAGTATTTGTGCCGCAAACTGGGATTGACGAGTTGGGTCGATACTAACCGGGTCGATTTGTGGCTTTTCGACAGTAGGGATGTCATTTTGGGCATCGATTCGATAGACAGCGATATAATCGTCACCAAAATAGGAGTTGGCTGCATCAATGACATCCTGCTTGGTGACCTGCTCCATGCGCTCAATTTCATCGACATAATAGTTCCAGTCGGCGTAAGACAAAAAAGCACCACGCATGGTTGAGACCCGCGCTTGATTTGATTCCAACGACGCCTTCTGATTTTTCTTGAAATCATTGATGATGGCCGGGATTATCCAGTCTTCAAAATCACCGGTTTTAATCAATGCAAGTTGATCCAGTAGCAATTGCTCCACTTCTTCCAGAGTCTGACCCTGTTTTGGTGAGCCCTGCAGAAATTGGGCACCTGCATCATTAAGGAATCTGGGGTATGAACCGGCTGAGCTAACCAGCTGCTGCTGATTCAAGTTCAAATTAATAAGCCCTGCCGTGCTGTTATCAAGGATCATATCCAGAATGCTAAGGCGAGGCACATCTTCGCTATTGTTGCCAACGGTGCGAAAAGCCAGCTGTACCTGTTCTTCGCCAGGATACTGCACGGTTTGGCGTTCAACACCCTGAATTGGATCCTCTATCCATGGGCCAACATTTGGCACGGTTTTGCTTTCCCAGCGTGAAAATTTATCGCTGATCAACGCAATGGCGGCTTCAATATTTATGTCGCCGCTGATAAAGATCGCCATATTATTTGGCACATAATTGGTTTCGAAATAATTTTGAATGTAGACCAGCGAAGGATTTTTCAAATGATCCGCCAGACCAATTGTGGGCTGTTGACCATAAGGATGCTTCTTGTATAGCAATTCATCGACTGCGGTGAAAATTACCCGGCCAGCATTATCGAGGCTGCGGTTTTTTTCTTCGTAAACAGTTTCCAGTTCGGTATGAAATAAACGGAACACCGGATTAATAAATCGATCCGATTCAATTTCGGCCCACTGGGTTAGGCGATTGGAAGGTAGTCCGATTTTATAGACGGTTTCTTCATAGGAAGTGTGTGCGTTAAGACCTGAACCGCCCATTGCGTTGTAGAGCTTGTCGATCTCATTTGGCACCGCATATTCGGCAGCTTGCTGCGCAACACTGTTAATCTCGGCATAGATTTCCGCTCGCCTGGCTGGGTCGGTTGCATTAAAATGCTGTTCATATAACGCAGTAATTTGATCCAGTAAGGGTTGTTCCGCCGCATAATCCAATGTGCCCATGTTCTGATTGCCCTTGAACAGCAAGTGCTCAAGGTAATGGGCCAAGCCGGTGGCATCGGCCGGGTCATGTTTGCTGCCTGCTCTTACAGCTATTTCTGCGTAAAAGCGTGGCTCTTCATGATTTTCTGTCAAAAAAACCTGAAGCCCATTGTTGAGTTCGAAAATGTGCGCATCCAGCGGATCGGCGTCATTGGGGGAATTGATGCGTCTGTAACCGACCGCAGCCGCTGGTGTCGTTGTGGCTTGTTCTGACTCATTCGCCGTCTCAGTTGTTGTACTTTCACTACAGGCTACAAGCGCTAGCAACGCAATTGGTGTCAGCAACAGGCGCAACGAATACTTAGCGCCAAATAAATAATTCATGTTCATACTCCAGGGTATTCAGACTAGCCCGGTAATGTAGGGCATTCTGCGTGAAAATGTAAGTGAGTTAGCTACTAAAACCCAGTCTATTGCGGCAAGTTTCCCACTGAGATGCAGATATTCCTGATAGATACACGGCCATACGCATCACCGCCAGACTCCAGAATTACGTCCACAGCATCACTCTGGACCTCGATGAAACGCTCCACTTTAGACATTTGGTCGGCACTTACATTGGCAAGGGGTTCTCTGACTCTGTCTTAGGCTTCAAATTGCAGCCGCTGGCGAGCGTTGATTTCGGTTTGTTCCAACAGCTGTGCAGGCATTCGACCAGCGACAGTTTGTTACCCACGTAACACACTATTTTCTACACGCAAATCATAGACAGTATATGAGAAACCACCCAACAAGAAGCTGGATACAGCTATCAGCACTGGTTTCATATGCCTGCCTCCTAAGCCTGTTTATAGCCGTCTATCGGCACCGTGCGCCCATGGTTTTATCGTATACGTTCCAGCCTGGTGGAAACGAGTGTTGACAGGATAACCTAAGATTACCTAATTCTCTGAGTCGAGCTCACTAATCGCCGATGCCTGGGAGTTCTATTCCAAACCAGCCAAATTTTTTTACACAGGTAGATTAATTTTCGCTCAACTAACTGGCCCCGATTTACCTATGAGAGAAAAACAATATTGAAATTAAATTATTATCTCTCTTGTCAAGATGTCCGTTGGTCGCTAAAAAGAGACTGATTTGACCTAACTAAGCGTATAATCTCCCAATCAAACTTAGATTACTGAGAATACCATGTATTTGAGTGCCAAAGGCCTGATTTTACTTCAGCTAAGCTACGTATTGACCGGCTGTGCAACCGGTTATTATGAAAATAGTGCAGATCAGGATAGCTATGGGGCGATTTCTAGCAAATCAGCACTGGTACCTGGAATGACTGAGCAGATGCTGATTGAAAGGGAAAATGTGGTTGCTTTGCTGGCTTACCCGGTGAATCCCAATTCATTTGATTTCCTTGACAATGAAGCTGATAGTGAAGTCGGTGCACATATTGTCGGCCTAGATCACGCACTTGATCTGGCTTTTCAGCACAGCAAGGAATATCAGACGCAAAAAGAACGGCTTTATCTTGAAGCCCTAGCCCTTACTTTCGACCGTTACCGCTATACACCCACATTTTCTTTCACCGGAGGTGGTGACTATCAATGGGATGCTGAGGACCAGTTTGTCACCGACATGCAGGCTCTAACTGATATGGAGCAAATTAATACCAGCGAGAGTATTGATGCCGGAACCAGTCTGGGTGGGCGGGTATTACTAAAGGGCGGTGGTGCCGTTGCCTTAAATTTGACGAATAGCTTCACGCGGTTTTTGACCGGTGATATCAGTGAGTCTGGCGGCGGTGCGTTAATTGGTTCTTTCGCCCAGCCCCTAATCCGGGGTTTTGGTAAGCAGGTCGAAACCGAGGCACTGATGCAGGCGGAGCGGGATTTGCTATATCAACTACGCAATTTTACCCGGTTTCGCAAATCGTTTGCCGTTCGCATAGCGTCTGACTATTATTCCGTGCTGTTAAATCGGGAAACTGCTCGTAACAACTACTCCGGATTAAATGCCGTCAATCTGAGTTTGGATCGGGAACAGGCGTTCCAGGTTGAAGGCTTGCGCACCTTGTTACAGGTTGGTCGCTTGGAACAATCTGCATTACAGGCAGACTTACGATGGACAGCTTCTATTACGCGATATAAGAGAAGTCTAGACAATTTTAAGATATTAATTGGCCTGGAAGCCGATGATAATATACTACTGAACGATAATGAGATGGAATTGATTAGTGAAACTGGTATGGCGAGTCCTGATTTGACTCTCGAGCAAGCGATGGATTTGTCGATGCAAACCCGGCTGGACCTCTATACCGAGCTGGACAGAGTACAGGATAGTGCCAGAAAAATAAACGTTGCCGCTAATGCAATGCGTCCGGCTCTTGATTTCAGTATTAATGTTTTGGTTCCGGATGGGCGCAACGGCAATCTTGGTGAACTTGATTTTGAAAACGCGATCTATACAGCTGGTCTGGATCTGGATTTGCCGCTGGACAATAAGAACCAGCGTAATAACTACCGAAGGGCGCTAATCGATTATGAGGCAAGTGTTCGAGCCTACCTGGCTGTTGTAGATGATGTGAAGCTGGATGTAATAGATACCTGGCGCCGGATGAACGAGGCCAGCAAGAATTACGATATAAATTTAACCAGTGTCGAAATTAATGAAAGGCGGGTTGAAGAAGCAGAATTACGCGCAGAGCTGGGTTTGGGTGATATTCAGGACACAGTTGATTCACAGAATGACCTTACCGCGTCACAGACTGATTTGGTAAGCTCGATCGTAGAACACAATATCGCTAAACTGGAATTTTGGCGAGATATTGGATTGTTGTACGTAAATGATAATGGTCAATGGGAGGAAGGCGTCGATGAGCCTCGATAGTGCTAGCTTAAAGTCAGCAATTGCAGGAAAAATTCCGGAGTCGGTGAAAGCCACGGCTGGGGGTTTCAAAGCGCAGTTTCTGGAGGCAAAGCAATCGACTCAATATCTGATAGGCGGCGGCGCAGCGGCTATAGTTCTACTGTTGGTGGTAATCGGTGGTGGCTCATCAGAATCATTAGGAAGCAGTGTCACGTTTGAAGCGCGGCGTGGTGATCTGGATATTACGGTACTGGAAGGCGGCGCCCTGGAGGCAATGCAATCTCAGGAAATCCGCTCACAAATTAAAGGGCGCGAAGGAGTAAAAATTCTAAATATTGTAGAGGAAGGTTATCGAATAACACCCGAGGACGTTGCTACCGGTCTGGTGTTGGTGCAACTCGATACCGCTCAATTGATCGATCAACAATTAAATCAGGAAATTGCTGTCGAAACAGCCGAAGCGACTTACATAGAACGCAAGGCCCAATATGAAATTCAGATCAACCAGAACATGACTGATCTGAATGATGCACGACAGGATATGCGTTTTGCTCATCTTGATTTCGAAAAATTTCTCGGCGCAAATATCGTTAACGAAATTGTTGCCGAACTGGAAATAGAAGAGCGGCTTGTCGCAGCCGAGGCAGCAGAGTTAGTTGCAGCATCGCAGTCTGAGTCTACAGTTGACCTGGGACAGGTTGCTGCTGCATCCAGGGGGCCAGGCAACCAAGCAGCAGCTGGTGACTTCGATATTGATTCATTGCCGGCACGCATGCAGGAACGCGTACGGGAATTGATGGAAGAGAACGGCGGTGAAATACCACCGGAAATGCTGGAGCGTATGCAACAATTCAGTCAGGGTGGTTTCAGTGGTGGTCACCGTGCTGGAGGCCAACCGCGTGGACAGTCTGCTGCAGCTACACCAGCAGTTCCGGTTAAGGATGGCGGCGGAACCGAAGACACTATTGTGCTTGAACTGGAACCACTGAAGCCAACCGTATTGGCAACCACAGCTAACCTGCTCATGGATGACAGCTATATGCTCATCCGCGATCAGCTCGATTTCACCCAATATGCCAATATGGATATCCTAGAAGACGGTGAGGCCAAGCAGCAACTGCGCTCATTGCAGGATGATTTGCAGGTCTCCCAGGAAGAACTGTTACTTGCGCAAGATCGAATTGAAGGCCAGCGGCGACTCGAAGCAAGAGGTTTTATCAACCCCACTGAATTGGAAGCAGAGGAACTGAACCTTAATAAAGCCGATAACAAAACGGCGGAAAAAGGCACAGCCTTGAAGCTTTACATCCAATATTCTTTTCCCAAGGATGCAGAGGAATTATTAAGTGACTACGAAAACGCAATCATGGGTTTTCAGCGTCAGTTGAAAGAAAATGTGGCCGAACTGGCACAGGAAGCAGCGCGCTTTAGCTCAGCCGAGAGAAAATTCAATCTTGAACGGGAAAAGCTTGCCGACCTTAATGAGCAAATTGAATTGGCAAGCATTAAAGCGCTGCAACCTGGTTTGGTTGTTTATGGGGGATCGAATCAGAATTCTATGCGCTTTCGTGGTAATAGTTCTCAGGAAGCGATCCAAGAAGGTTCTACTGTTCGTGAGCGCCAGCCCATACTGACGATTCCCGATATGCGTGAAATGGCCATCAAGGTAAATATTCATGAATCTGTGGTGCAGCGTGTGGCGGCAGGTCAATATGTAAAAGTGTCAATTGACGCTTTTCCGGATGTAGAGTTATCCGGCGAGGTGATCAAAGTGGCCGTGGTTGCCGACTCGGCCAATGCCTTTATGAACCCTGATCTAAAAGTTTATCCCACCACCATTAGAATCGACGGTGAACACGATTGGTTACGACCGGGTATGAGTGCTGAGGTAAAAATACTGGTAGACAGCTTGGAAGATGTCGTCTACGTGCCATTGCAAGCAATTACTTATTACGATGATCAGCGAGTAGTTTACGTAAAGAGAGGTACACGTGCGGAGCGAAGGGACGTTGAAGTCGGTACCTTCTCTGAGCAGTTCATTGAGATAACCAGCGGACTTCAACAGGGCGAGGACGTATTGTTGTTGCCCCCACAGCAGAGCCTTGCTGATGTAAGCCGCGGTTAAGCATTAATTTTAAAAACCCATGACGAATATCGAATCCAATGCCGATCTCCAGCACGGAGCAGCTAGGCTAGCAAGCGGTGTTAGTACTGCGCGCTCTAC
>CAVOCG010000002.1:0-47852 GCA_963694095.1 Gammaproteobacteria bacterium | reverse complement strand
TGAACCCCCACGGATTTTTAAAGGCAGCAATGAAGCCCGGTGCAAATCCTATAGCCACCTGGCGTTGGGAGTTGGGGGAAATGGGCAGAGATGGCGCGACTACTACACCAGAAAAAATGACCATCGTTTCAATTACAGTGCTAGATAAATTTCGCGTCGATGCCACCATCAATTCCCAGAATATGCTACAACGGATTCATACCTGGGTACCCGATCCGGTACTAGGAGATACCAATTATGAACACGAATTTACCAACGCTACTTACATAGATATTGGCAATGGCATTCGCTTTCCCACAGTCTGGCATTCTCACGCCGGGTGGGATGATAATTATCAGGCGCAGAGCATCAACGCTGGTCACAACCAGTTTGGTGGCCAACAAGCTAACATTCAGCCTAATGTGTGCCCCAACGTGCCTTCTATGTTCCAATTGATTGACCCAGCAATCACTGCACCTGTGGAAATTCAACAACTGGCAGAAGGTGTTTGGATGTTTGGCGGGGCCTCACATAACAGTGTGGTTGTTGAATTTGCTGAATACATAACCGTAATTGAAGCGCCTCTGGATGAGAGGCGAAACCTTGCGGTTATTGATGAGGTTGTGAAGCTGATTCCTGACAAGCCAATTCGTTTTCTGGTTAACACGCACCAGCATCATGATCATATCGGTGGGTTACGCACCTACATGCACATCGGCGCTACTATCATTACCCATTGGAAAAATTACGACTTCTACACCCGCGATGTACTCAATTACTCTCCAAGAACACTGGACCCGGATATGCTTAGCCTGTGGCCTCCCACCGAACTGGCCGAAGGCTATCAATACGAAACGGTGAGAGAAAATTATGTGCTCACCGATGGTAATAGATCAATGCAAATTTCCTATTTACACCCGAACGCCCATGTTGAAGGCATGCTGGTAGCTTATTTGCCAGATGAAAAATTGATAATAGAAGCCGACATGGTCGACGGCGCAATGGCGGGCGAACCATTTTCTGCTCAGGACACAGCTTCAGCCAGGAATTTTTATAACCATGTGAAAAGACTGAACCTTGAGGTCGAAACTATCGCACCCATTCATGGGCAAGTAATTCCTTGGGATGATTTTTTGGCCAATATAGGGGAAAATTAATTTTTCCTGATTTCGAATTAAATTTACCAACTAAAAGAGAAGCGACAATAAAACAATGTCAGAGACGAACCCTTACCAGGCCGGTAGACATTTTCTGCAAATACCCGGGCCATCAAATGTGCCAGATAGAATACTTCGCGCGATGGCGCAGCCCACTATCGATCACCGAGGCCCGCAGTTTGCCGAGTTAACTTTAGGAATATTGGAAAAACTTTCCCGTGTATTTAACTCCTCCTCTCCAATATTTATATATCCAGCATCGGGAACTGGAGGTTGGGAGTCAGCCTTGTTGAACACGCTTTCGCCTGGAGATAAAGTGCTGGCGTTTGAAACCGGACACTTCGCGACCCTCTGGAAGAACGTAGCAGACAAACTCAAACTAGAAGTAGAGTGGGTAGAAGGAGACTGGCGCAGCGGTATAGATACGGCCGTTGTATCAGAAAGATTATCTGCTGATAAAAAGCACCAGATAAAAGCTGTAATGGCAGTGCACACCGAAACATCCAGCGGAGCTACCACTAATATTGCAGCAATTCGGGCAGCAATCGATGCAACAAATCACCCGGCTTTGTTCATGGTCGATGCGGTTTCATCTCTGGCTTGTTCTGAGTTCCAACATGATGACTGGGGAGTGGATGTAACGATTAGTGCTTCACAAAAGGGTTTAATGTTACCACCGGGTTTATGCTTTAACGCGGTTAGTGCAAAAGCACTTGAGTATGCAAAGACTTCTGAGTTTGGCCACTCCTACTGGAGCTGGACTGCCATGCTGGAACTCAATAAACGCGGTTACTTCCCTTACACGCCAGCCACTAATTTACTCTACGGGCTGGATGAAGCACTAACCATGTTACACAGCGAAGGGATGAACCAGGTTATTAAGCGCCATGCGCGACTGGCCCATGCTACGCGGACGGCGGTCGAAGGCTGGGGACTGGAGAATCTTTGCCTCAATGCAGATGAGTATTCCAACTCCACAACTGCGGTGCTCATGCCAGAGGGACACGATGCTGACAAGCTGCGGAACATTATCCTGGAGCGATTTAATATGTCGTTAGGAATGGGGCTAGGCAAGGTGAAAGGCAAGGTTTTTCGCATCGGCCATATAGGTGACTTTAACGATCTAATGATGGCAGGTACGTTGAGCGGTGTTGAGATGGGCCTAAACCTGACCAACGTCCCCTATAACAAAGGTGGCGTGAACGATGCGCTGGAATATCTGGCTAAGCCCTGAACAAGTTTTACCTGATTTAATTACTAAAATAAACGGAGAACCAATGGACCCTTCAACAGCAGTTAGCATGAGTCCAACTGTATCCTTAATCGGATTTGCGATTGTTATTTTTCTCTTGCTATTTCTTATAGCGAAGTGGCGCTGGCATGTGTTTTTCGCATTACTGATCCCAATATTGCTCTTTGGCATTTTACCCGGGGTCCAACAAACAAATTTCATCGACGCCTTCGAATCCGGATTTGGTAATACGCTGGGCTCCATTGGTGTTGTCATAGTGCTCGGTTCAATAATCGCAGAAGCGCTGAAACATACCGGTGCGATTCAGGTTATCACTCGATCTATGGTAAACCTGATTGGTGAAAACCGTATGCCGCTGGCACTAACACTGACAGGTTTTATTATTGGTGTCGCTATTTTCTCTGACGTCGCCTTCGTGATTCTTAACCCGTTGGTGCATTCGGCTGCCAAGAGCATGGGCGTCGGTATAGCAGTAATGTCTACAGGCCTGGTGGGTGCACTTCAGCTTACTCACGCTATCGTTCCTCCTACTCCTGGCCCCTTAGCTGCCGCCGCTTTACTTGGTGCCGATATTGGCAAGACAATCATATTCGGCAGTATCGCCTGTCTGTTCGGCTCCCTGAGTTGCTGGTTGTGGGGTGTTTATGTGGCAGGCCCGCGAATCAAAACCGAGGCCTCAGACGAATTTGACGGCAGTAATTTTGACGATGACCCCGAACACTTACCAAGTACTTTAAGCTCCTATACGCCCATTGTTATCCCTATCATTCTTATTGGCGCACAAAGTGTTGTTAGTTTGATTTTCGATGAAGGTCATATTCTTCGGACCGTGTTTTCCTATTTGGGCTGGCCGGTTATGGCACTTTCAGTCGGTGTCTGGTTGGCCTATCGAAATATCAAGAGTGAAGATGCGAGAGAAAAAGCTAAAGACGAATGGGTTGAAGCTGCCCTTAGAACGTCTGCTATGATTTTAGTTGTTACCGGTCTTGGAGGTTCCCTCAGTGCCATCTTAAGAGGCACGCCTGCAGTTGATTTTATTGCGATGATGTTTACCGACTACGGGCTTCCCACCATCTTATTGCCCTTTGTCATAGGTATTATTGGCAATTTGATTACCGGCTCGACTACAGTAGGTGTAATTACTGCTGCTTCGCTGAGCGCCCCCATGCTCGGTAGCCTCGGCCTTTCGCCGGAAGCTGCCATGCTAGCTGGGGCCAGTGGATCAGTCATCATCAAGTATGTAAACAGCAGTTACTTTTGGGTGTGTACATCGCTAACCAAACTCAGTGTGGCGGATGCAGTTTTTAGTTACGGTGGCGCGACGCTGGTAGGTGGTATTGTTTCGTTTGCTGTTGTTTGTAGTATGTGGGGATTGGGTTGGATTTAGTCGTCAGATAAAGCCATCTCTAGCACTCTTGCAACGTGCAGAGCCTCGCGTCCTGCGCCGTCCTGTATTTGATTACGGCAGCTGGTGCCATCGGCTATTATCAGCGTAGATGGGTCTGCCTCTCTCACTGCGGGAAGGAGGCTTTGCTCACCCATTTTCATCGAAATATCGTAGTACCTGGCATCGTAGCCGAATGCACCGGCCATGCCACAGCAACTGGATTCAATGTTGTTAACTTCAAGATCAGGTATTAGTGCCAATACCTTATGCACTGAAGACATGGCAGCGAAGGCCTTTTGGTGACAATGTCCGTGCAATAGAGCCTTATTGGTGCTTAGCGATTTCAAAGGCAAGTTCAGCTTTCCTTGTGACAGCTCATCTGCAAGAAATTCTTCGAATAGAAAGGCCCTTTCAGCGAGTGCTGTCGTTTCCGGGCCAGGCATGAGCGAGGGGAATTCATCGCGCAATGTTAATAGACACGATGGTTCCAGACCGACAATTGGCACGCCTTTATCAACGAAAACACGTAATGAATCAATTACCCGTTGTGCTTCTACACGTGCCTGCTCAACCATCCCTCCATTAAGAAATGTACGCCCACAACAGAGCGGTCGACCCTGATCAGCCGGCCGTGGGCAGTGTACTTGATAGCCCGCGGCTTTTAGTACAGCCAAGGCTGCGCGCGCATTCTCGGGTTCGAAGCAGGTATTAAAAGTATCAACTAACAAAACAACTTCCCCTGCACTTCCCTCTGCAGCGGTAGCTTGGCCTATTTCCTGCTCGGCCCGAAACTGGTCCCGCCGCCAACGCGGTAATGTGCGTTTGCTGCTAAACCCCAACAGCCATTCGGAAACTTTGGCTAGACCTGGAAGTTGATCTCGCAAGTTCAGCAAAAAAGAAAATTTTCCGGCCCACTGCGAATAATGAGGAAGAAAGGCCACCAACCGTTCTTTCATGGGCAATCTATGCTGTTTGTAGTATTGATGCAGAAATTCGATTTTCATTTTTGCCATGTCTACACCGGTAGGACATTCGCGCTTGCAGCCCTTGCAACTGACACAGAGCGACATGGTTTCATACATGTTTTCCGAAAACAGTCCATCGGGCCCAAGTTGTCCGCTGATGGCAAGTCGCAGGGTATTGGCTCGGCCCCGGGTCAGGTGCTTTTCATCGCCAGTTGCCCGGTAAGAGGGACACATAACGCTAACTTCGGCTTTACGACAGGCACCATTGTTATTACACATTTCAACAGCACCGCTGAGCCCGCCCCAATCAGACCAATCCAGAGTTGTTGCAATGGGTTCTATAGAATAGCCAGGCGCGAATTTGAATAGATCACGGTCGTCCATCCGAGAAGGCCGTACAATTTTACCGGGATTAAAAGTACCACCAGGGTCAAAATTATCTTTTACTTATTCAAACGACTCCACCATTCGGCGACCAAACATGGGTTCGTGAAATTCAGAACGCGCCAAGCCATCACCATGCTCGCCTGAATGTGATCCCTTGTACTCGCGCACAATCTCCAATGTTTCCTCAACGATCGCACGCATTTTCTTTGCGCCCGAGGCTTCTTTCATATTGAGTATGGGCCTGACATGTAAACAACCGACAGACGCATGTGCATAAAAGGTGCCGGTTGTCCCATGCTTGTGAAATATATCTGTCAGACGCCTTGTGTACTCAGCTAAATCTTTCAGTTCAACAGCGCAATCTTCGATAAATGAAACCGGTTTACCGTCGCCTTTCATCGACATCATAATGTTCAATCCGGATTTCCGAACCTCCCATATGGCATTCTGAAATTCTGTATCTGTTGCTTCGACAACGGACTCAGGGAATCCTAATGAACCCATTAGATCGACCAGTTGTCGTAATGAATCCAGTTGCTCCGCCCGATCCTCACCAGCAAATTCAACTAACAATAGTGCCTGCGGCTCCCCTTCCACAAACCGATCAACTGTTGCGGCAAACAGCGGTATATCACGAGCCAAATCGATCATTGTGCGATCAACCAGCTCCACAGCTGACGGGTTAAGCTTGACTATATGCTGGGTACTTTCCATTGCTTCATAGAAACTGGGAAAATGACAGACACCTAATACTTTGTTCGGTGGTAGGGGCTGCAGGTTCAGGTGAATGCGTTGAAAGAATGCCAGGGTTCCCTCTGACCCAACTAGCAAATGAGACATATTGGGCGTTGCTTTAGTCAGTTCATCAATGTTGTAGCCACCGACCCGCCTTAGCAACTTCGGGAAGCTCTTGTCGATCTCTGCTGCCTCCCTGGCACCTAATTCGCGCATTTTGTTTACTAAATTTGTGTAAGTCGGAGTTTGTCCCTTGAGTTGCTGAAAGGGAACTGCGTTGAATTGCGCCTCGGATCCGTCTGCCAATAAGGCATCAATCGCGCGGACATTGTGCACCATATTACCGTAACGTATAGAGCGGGAACCGCAGCTATTGTTACCGGTCATACCACCAAGCGTGGCGCGATTTGCGGTGGACACATCGACAGGGAAAAATAAGCCGTGTGGCTTTAGAAACTTGTTGAGCTGCTCCAGCACTACCCCAGGCTGCACACACGCTGTTTTATTTTCAGCATCAAATTCCAGCACGCGGTTGAGATATTTGGTGGTGTCCATCACCAGTGCCTCACCAATTGCCTGCCCGGTCTGTGATGTGCCGCCACCTCTTGGCAGTACGGGAACGCCCTCATCTACCGCAATTTGCAGTGCAATCTGCACATCCTGCTCACTTTTCGGAACAGTGACACCGAGCGGCTGTATCTGATAAATCGATGCGTCAGTGCTATAGCGGCCGCGACTAAAATCATCGAACATCACATCGCCCTGCAATTCTTTTCGCAGTTTTCTCGCTAATGGGCTGTCAGTTTCGTTAGCCATTGGTCTAGTACACCAAAAGATTGAATACGGATACTAGCATGATGCAAGTTAGTGCTATACCGTAGTTATTAGTTTAGATGGATTCTAGGGCTTGGGAAATCTTTGTCACGCCGATTACCTCAATACCCGCAATTTTTGATTTGGGCTCATTCGCTTTTGGTACAATGGCTCGAGCGAAGCCGTGCTTGGCTGCTTCGCTGATTCGCTCCTGACCGCCAGTTACGGGTCTAATTTCGCCAGCAAGTCCGACTTCGCCAAACACAACTAAATCTTTGGGTAGTGCCTTATCCTTAAAACTCGAGACAATTGCCAGTAGTAGCGCAAGATCAGCGCTAGTTTCAGAAACTTTGACTCCGCCTACCACGTTAACAAACACATCTTGATCGGCCATGTACAGACCACCATGCCGATGTAGAACAGCGAGCAACATAGCCAAACGGTTTTGTTCCAGCCCTACAGCGACTCGGCGCGGATTACCTAATTGACTTGGATCTACCAGCGCCTGGATTTCAACAAGAAGCGGCCTGGTACCCTCCCACAAAACCATTACCAAAGACCCAGGGGAATCTTCTTCGGTTCGGGCAAGAAAAATCGCGGAGGGATTTTTAACCTCTTTTAGACCCAGCTCTGTCATGGCAAAAACGCCAATTTCGTTGACCGCACCGAAACGATTTTTCTGACCACGCAAGATACGGTATTTGCTGTCATTACCGCCTTCAAGCATGATAAAACAATCGATCATATGTTCGAGAACCTTCGGCCCTGCCAGATTTCCGTCTTTAGTGACATGCCCAACTAATAATAAAACCGTGTTGGTTTGCTTGGCATATTGAATCAAGAAAGCGGCACATTCCCGAACCTGAGAAACGCTACCCGGAGCCGATGGAATATTAGCATTGTGCATTACCTGTATCGAATCCACTACCAGCAGCTGAGGCTGCAGCTGTTGTGCAGTCTTACAGATTTGTTCCACACTGGTTTCTACCAGTAATTGTAGCTTGTCCTGAGGCAGCCCCAGTCGTTGCGCGCGCATACCGACCTGCTGTAGTGATTCCTCACCAGTGACATACAGTGCTTGTTTGGATTGGGCAAGCAGACACATGACCTGGAGTAATAACGTACTTTTACCAGCGCCGGGATTACCACCAATCAGCACTACTGAACCTGGTACTAGACCACCACCTAGCACTCTGTCGAGCTCACCAATCGATGTGGAAAAACGCGGGGCTGTCTCCAAATCGATATCTGAGAGTACCTGCACACCTGTGCCCTGACCGGTATACCCCTGCTTCCTGAAATCGGCTTTAGTTGCAGGCGAACCGTTGCCACCAAGATTAATCTGAGACAGCGTATTCCATGCTTTACAGGCAACACACTGACCCTGCCATTGCCCGTGATCGGCGCCGCACTCTGTACATACAAAAGCTATTTTATTTTTTGCCATTTCGATTTAATGAAGCCAGCAATCTTCCTGTTTATTATAGGACAATAATCAGACCGCGTTTTAGGGATAAAGTAAATTAATCAACCGTAAATACGCTCAACACGATCAGTCACCTGGCAAAATAATTCATAAGCAATGGTGTCGCTGTTTCTCGCTACTTCATCAGCTGGAAGCCCTTCACCCCACAAAATGACTTCATCACCAACACCAATTTCCTCGAGGCCTGTCAAATCGATAGTAATCATATCCATTGATACTCTACCTATTAGCCGGGTTCTAACTACATTGCCATTTTTTCTTATCAACACCGGAGTGCCATTACGAGCAGCACGTGGATAACCGTCGCCGTAGCCAATAGAAACTACGCCTATTCGAGTCTTATTATCGCAGGTAAAAGTGGCGCCATATCCAATCGAATCGCCTACTGCCAAATCCTTGACTGCGACAAGACGAGAGCAAAGTGTCATTACCGGTAGCAGAGAAAGTTCACTCCCGGTTTTCCCGGCGAAGGGTGACCCACCATACAACATAATTCCGGGACGCACAGCTTCATAATGAGTTTCGGTCAAACTAAGTATTCCAGCAGAAGCTACCAGGCTGGCATGGGGCAATTCATTGACCAATTCAGCAATCTCAAATCGGACTTTATGAAACTGTTCTATCTGGCCCCTCGTCATCTTGGCGGCAGCACCTTCAGACTCATCTGCACAGGCCAAATGTGACATCAATATAAGCTTTTCAATGGAGGGGTGATTGTGTAGTTTCTGAAATACATTCAGGCATTCATCTTCAGTCAACCCCAAACGATGCATACCCGTGTCGAGCTTGACCCAAATCCTGACCCTATCCACATCAGGAGCATCGCCAAGTACTTTTTCCAACCCATTCAATTGGTACTTCGCGTGAACCACAAAATCAATGCCATTGTGCAATAGACTTTCCAACTCATCATCGTTGGCAAACCCAGCCAGCAATAACACTCGCACACAGGTATTCAATTTCTTAAGAGCCAACGCTTCATCCAGTGATGCCACAGCGCAACAAGCAACATTGGTATCTGAACTATTGATCGCATGAGCAACCTCGTTCATACCATGACCGTAAGCATTTGACTTGATGACTGGCACAATAGCTGAGTTGGGGCAGCATTGCTGGACTCGCGCCAAGTTCGACTTCAAGGCGGACAAATTAATATGTGCCCATGCGCGCAACTGACTATCTCCCTCTTGTTTCATTCCCTTATTCACTATATTCCGGAAGCAATGTTCTGGAGATAGGACTAATCGTGGGTATAGCTATCATCGTATCTAGCGGGCGAAAAATTTTCGAAGCGAGTAAATTTACCTGAGAAGCTCAGGCGCACTGTACCAATAGGCCCATTCCGCTGCTTCCCAATAATGATTTCCGCAATACCTTTATCTACAGAGTCTTCGTCATAGACTTCATCACGATAGATAAAAGTGATTACATCAGCGTCCTGCTCTATCGCACCTGACTCTCTCAGGTCAGACATTACTGGTCGCTTATTTGGCCGTGACTCAAGCGAGCGATTGAGCTGTGAGAGCGCTATCACGGGGCATTCGAATTCCCGGGCGAGGAGTTTTAAAGACCTGGAAATCTCAGATATTTCACCAACTCGATTGTCACCGTAACCCTTAATTTGCATAAGCTGTAAATAGTCCACCACAATCATGCCCAACTGGCCATGCTCGCGTGCCACCCGACGCGCTCTAGAGCGCATTTCCATTGGACTCACACTTGCACTATCGTCGATAAACAATGGTCGATCTTTTAATCGCCCTACTGCCGAGTTAAATCCAGACCAATCACTTTCGTCTAATTGACCCGTACGAATTTTGGTCTGATCAATCTTCCCCATGGATGACAACATTCGAAAAACCAGACTCTCAGACGGCATTTCTAGGCTAAAAACCAAAACCGGCTTGTCGGAGTTCAATACAGCATTTTCTACCAGGTTCATGGCAAAGGCTGTTTTACCCATCGAGGGGCGGCCCGCCACTATAATCAGGTCTGATTTTTGCCAACCTAAGGTTTTTTCATCCAGATCTTTATAACCGGTGCTAAGACCGATAATACCGCCAGCGGAGCCGGAAAGCTCATCAATACGCTCTACCGCTTTACTCAACAGAGGCGTAATAAATACTGGGCCGCTGTCCTGCGGGCGCTCATCGGCAATATTGAAAACTTTCTGCTCGGCCTCATCGAGTATTTCGGCTGACTTCCGCCCTAGAGTGTTATATCCAGTATTTGCGATCGAATTGGCGACACCGATTAGTCGACGCAAAATAGCACGTTCACGAATAATTTCAGCGTAGGCATGAATATTGGCGGTGCCGCGAGCATTGCCTGATAGCTCGCTCAGGTAATCTAGCCCCCCTGCTGTTTCGAGCTCGTTCAGGCTGCTCAATGCCCCAACGAGGGTTACTACATCGATTGGATTACTGGTTTCGTTTTGCTGCGACATAATCGAAAAAATCAGTTGATGCTCGGGACGATAGAAATCTTGGGCAACGATGACATCTGCGATGTTGTCCCACTCGGTGTTATCTAACATCAGTCCGCCCAAAACTGCCTGCTCCGCATCCACAGAATGAGGTGGAACTTTCAGAGCAGTCAGCTTACCGAGTTCTGAATTACTGGTTTTTTCAAATGGATCGGACATTTAACGCCTTTGAACTGAGCAAAGCCTAACCACAAACCGTCACAGCTGTGTATTGAAGCCTCACAAAAAAAAGCACCTTCTATGTGTAACACAGAATGGTGCTTTATGCAGTAAAACAGGTCAAGCAAAGATCTTGCGTCAAACCTGGCCCTACTCGGCTTCCTTGGCAGATTCATCAGTAGAATCTTCGGAAGAAACTTCTTCATCTGGTTCGTCAATTGGTGCTTCTGTGGTCTCTTCAGCAGACTCCTCGTCTACTTCAATACTTCCATCGTCGGACACGCTGGCAGCAGATTTCTGAGTGATGACGGACAGTTTAATCGTACCGTCTACGTCATAACCGAAATCGAGAGACAGTTCATATTCGCCCACATCACGTATCACGCCGAGTGGCAAGTGCACCTCACTCTTCTCGACATCTCCACCGGAAGCAGCGTTAATCGCATCGGCGATATCTTTAGTACCTACCGAGCCAAATAATTTGCCTTCATCACTGGCATTAACCTCAATCGTAATCTCCAGCCCAATCACTTTCTTCGCTCTGCTCTGGGCCGTCGCTACGTGCTCATCGTGAGCCGCCATCAACTGAGCACGACGTTCGTCAAATTGCTCTAAATTAGTTTTAGTTGCGGGGATAGCCTTTCCAAACGGAAACAAGAAGTTCCTGGCATAGCCAGACTTCACATTGGCCGTGTCGCCAATCCCGCCCAGCTTCCCTATTTTCTCCAGCAATATTACGTTCATGATTACAGTCTCCTCAAATGCTCGTCTAACTCATTTGGCGCTTTGTCCAAACCAATCTCTTATGTTTTGTCACGACGTCGGACCATTTGCTCGTTGTCTAAAGTTGTACCAACTATCCACCAGCGCCATCAGTACCGTTAATTGTATTACTACTGAAAATATCATTAAAAAGTAGAATGTGGTTAACCATATTCCTGACATCTGCAACTTGGCTACCAATCCGTGAACCAATGCCACCCCCGAAAAGACCAATGGCAGCACAAAATACATAACCCAGGTCTCGGGTAAAACAATACCAAAATTCGCCATCACCATTAAAACTAAGAGCAATAACGCCACTTTTTGTTCAACTCTCAGAGCATGGAATTCCCGTTGGAACCCTCCTGGGTTGAACAGTGCTGCCTGCATCCAGCGTGACAGCATCAACAATACAATAGACAGGCACATGTACACTGCCCCAAAAAGACTGGTTACTAGCTCACGTAGATTATCGATTTGCAATTCAGGCAGACTATTTGTCGCTAGATAAAGCTCCACTTCCTCGAAAATCCTATCCAGAATTGCTGGTTGCAACTTTAGATAACCTTCTACGCAAACTCCGACGACTATCGCCGCTACTAGCGTCAGCTCCCAAGACTCTGTCTCTCGGAGCAGTAGTGCCAGGCCACTAACCCCAAGCAAGGTAATCAGGGGAGGCATATCACCTGCAATCGCCCAGGCCCCTATGGGCAATATAGCCCATGCCATTATAATAGCCGCTTCCCTCAAGCCTTTTCGTAACAAGACCAAACCGACTACGACAGGGCTAAGAAAATTCGCCAGCGGTACTATGCCAAGCAGCATCACTGCCATTATGGCCTGCTTACGTCCTTTCATTACGAATTCAGCAAGGCCGCGCATAGTTCGCCCTTCTATACTTGATGGCTGTCCGTAAAGGGAAGCAATGCCAGGTATCGAGCCCGCTTGATCGCAGTCCCTAACTGTCGCTGATATCGAGCTTTCGTTCCGGTGATTCGGCTAGGTACAATCTTGCCAGTTTCAGAAACGTAAGCTTTTAGTGTTTCCAGATCTTTGTAATCAATCTGCTTTGTGCCTTCAGCGGTAAATTTGCAAAATTTCCGCCGACGAAAAAAACGCGCCATAATGATTGTCCTGTAAAGTGTGTAGTACCTATATTTTTAAGCTAACTCAGTCTTCTTTGGTCTCAGCATCCCCTGCCTCTGCTTCATCAGTAGCCGCTTCCTCCGAAACCTCGGGGGCATCACTTGGGGTATCTGTAACTGGCTCTTTTACGGCTTCTTCAGCGTCGACTTCAGCTGGAGCAGTTTCCGCAGCACCAGTCTCTGCCGGCTTTTCTGCAGTAGCGGGCTTGTCTGCCACTGCTACGACTGTTTCTTCTTCTGATCTGCGCCTTTGCTCAACTCGAGCCTTACGCTCTTTACCCTCGCGCTCGTCCTTCAGAATCAGAGATTCCTCAGTAACTGCTTCTTTACACTTAATTACAAGATTACGCAGAACAGCGTCGTTATAGCGGAACAGAGTGGTTAACTCATCCAGAATATCGCCATTACATTCGATATTCATCATCACGTAATGGGCTTTATGGATTTTGTTGATTGGATAGGCCATCTGGCGTCTACCCCAGTCTTCTAGGCGATGCAGCACACCGCCACTCTCGGTGATTAACTGGGTATAGCGGTCGATCATTCCTGGCACCTGTTCGGACTGATCCGGATGCACCAAGAATACTACTTCATAGTGTCTCATAGAGACTCCTTCTGGTTATTAGCCTTCCGTCAAACACTTGCGTGCGCGGTAAGACAAGGAGTTTATGTCACGGGAATTAGCCCCGTTAATAAAAGATCGGGAATTCTAGAGAATGTGTGCCCTGGATGCAACTAGTTTTTATGCGCGCTGGCGAACGGCTTCAAACAGGCACACACCGGTTGCCACTGATACATTAAGGCTACTCACATCCCCTGACATGGGGATAGATACGAGAAAATCACAGGTTTCTCGGGTTAATCGGCGTAGCCCCTTACCCTCGGAGCCCATAATCAACGCCACAGCACCCGTTAGTTCCTGGTCATATACTGACCGTTTCGCTTCATCAGCCGTACCCACAAGCCAGATGCCACGCTCCTTCAATGCCTCCAGGCAGCGCTGTAAATTTGTCACCACCACGAAATTCAAACTCTCGGCAGCCCCACTGGCAACCTTTCTCACTGTTGTATTCAAACTGGCAGATTTGTCTTTGGGGACAATAATTGCGTCGACGCCTGCGGCATCGGCGGTTCTGAGGCAGGCTCCCAGATTATGAGGGTCGGTTATTCCATCCAGCACCAGCAGCAGAGGATCCCGCTCAAGCGAGTCCAGCATCTGGGTTAGGAAGCGTGCGTCTTTAGCTGAATTTTGCAACTCGCATAGCGCTATTACACCCTGATGACTACCTGCCACCAACTGATCGAGTTGATTTTTGTCGACACGCTCCTCTTTAATACCCGCTGTGGCAGCCAGTTCCGTTATTTTCCCCACCCGTATATCGTCACGACCGCTTCGCAGCAGCAAGCGCTGCACAGAATTCGGTTGTTTTGTCAGCACCTGGCTCACGGCGTGAATGCCCACTACCCAATCTTTATGCTCCGACATCTTACTTGTTCCTAGCCAAGCCGACCTTCCAGGGATTTTATTCCAGCTCTCAGTATCACAGCTTAGCTTTTGATTTCTTATTAGCTTTTGGTTTACCTATTCGACTCTTATGCTTCTTTGTCTTGTTGTTACTTTTTCCGGCATTACCTGCTGTTTTGGGTTTATTGCCACCGGCTTCCTTATTCTTTAATTTCTTTCTCTTGGAATCCTTGTTCTTTGACCTTTTGTTTTTGATTATGCTGGCTTTTGATTTTTCTTTCTTCTCATTGTGCTTGTCAGGTCTCGCTTTCACAGGAGCCTCATTGAGTATTTGCAGATCGATTTTCCGATCATCAAGAGCCACGTGCACTATTTTTACTTCGACACTATCCCCCAGGTGATAGATTTTATTACTGCGTTCTCCCTGCAGCTGATGTCGAACCGGGTCAAAGTGATAGTAATCATTGTGCAATTCGCTAATATGCACCAGACCTTCTATAAAAATATCATCTAGCTCAACAAATAAGCCGAAGTTGGTAACTGAAGAAACTGTACCGCGAAACTGATCCCCAATACGATCAAGTACGTATTCACACTTCAACCAGTCGATCACATCATAACTGGCAGCATCAGCTCGACGCTCGGTCACTGAGCAAAGTTCGCCAAATTTCTCGATTGCAGAATTATCATAGGGATAAATTGTCGATTTGAGCAAGGGTCTGGCCGCTTCCATTTTCAATAAATGCTTGCTTTTTATTTTACCTAGTAACAAAAAGCGTATGGCGCGATGCACCAATAGATCTGGATAACGTCTAATCGGAGAAGTAAAGTGGGTATAGGCGGGAAAGCCCAAACCAAAGTGCCCCAAATTCTCCCGTTGATAAACTGCCTGCATCAGTGATCGAATAATCATGGTTTGCAACAAATGGGAATCGGATCGGCCTTCGACCTGTTTTAGCACAGCGTGATAATTCTGCGGCGTAGGTTTTTCACCTCCAGCAAGCACCAGGCCCATCTCCGACAAATACTCGCGCAGGTTTTCCAGCTTCTTGGGATTCGGCCCTTCATGTACACGATAAAGCACCGGGAGCTTACTCTGCTCCAGCAATCTGGCCGTGGCCACATTGGCACACAACATACACTCTTCGATTAAACGATGAGCATCATTTCTGATTACGGGCACTATTTCTCTTATTTTTCTGGTTTCACCGAATACAATGCGGGTTTCTGTACTATCAAATTCAAGCGCGCCTTGTTTCTCTCTATTGGTTCGCAGCACCTTATACACAGAATACAAATGTTCAAGGTGGGTAACCAGGCCAGCGTACCGATCTCGAAGCTTATCTCTTAGCTTTTGTTGAGGCGAATTGCTTACAGGCTGAAGTATGTCGGCCACTTCACTATAGGTCATGCGAGCGTGTGAGTGGATAACACCCTCAACAAAACGGTAAGCCACTATTTCTCCATCACTGGATAATTCCATCTCGCAGACCATCACCAGGCGGTCAACGTCTGGCTTTAGTGAACACAGACCATTGGAAAGTTTTTCCGGCAGCATGGGAACAACATGGCCAGGAAAGTATACCGAATTACCTCGATTTTGCGCCTCAGCATCCAGGGCGGAGCCAACCTGGACGTAGTGAGATACATCCGCAATGGCGACATATAACTTCCAGCTATTGTCATTAAGAGGCTGTGCATAGACTGCATCGTCGAAGTCTTTCGCATCCTCCCCGTCGATGGTAACAAAAGGCAACTTACGTAAATCTTTTCTGCCAATCAGGTCTTGCTCGGATAGCTCGCCATTCAATTGGCTACTTTCCTTTTTAGCTTCCTCTGGCCACTGGTGCGGAATATCATGGCTTCGAATGGCCACTTCTATTTCCAACCCCGGGGTCGTGCTGTCCCCCAATACTTCGACAATCTTGGCAATCGGCTTGCGCCTGGTTGCGGGGAAGCTGGTAAGTTCTGCAACAACGAACTGGCCGTCCGTTGCTCCTCTATTTTGCTTCTCCGGCACCAAAATTTCATGGGTGATGCGTTTATTATCAGGAACGATAATCCCAAAACCTTGTTCCCAATAATAGCGACCTACAATCTGGTTGGATTTTAGTTCCAGCACCTCAACAATAACACCCTCTTTGCGACCTCTGCGATCAGTGCAGGACACTCTTGCCAACACGATATCACCGTCGAATACCTTCTGCATTTCACTGGCATTGAGGAAGAGGTCTTCGGACCCATCTGCGGGAATAAAAAACCCATATCCATCTTTGTTGCCTTGAATCCGGCCTTTGATCAAACCCATGTGATCAGCCAAGCCAAAAACACCCCGTCGATTGCTGATAACTTGGCCGTCTCTGCTCATAGCGATTAGCCGTCTTCTCAGGGCCTCAGCCTGCTCCTCATCGGTTAGTTTTAACTGACCACACAGGGATTTATGACTGACCGGCTCCCCAACATCTTCGAGGTGTTGTAGGATAAATTCGCGGCTCGGAATTGGATTGGCGTACTTCCCCGCTTCGCGCTTTGCGAACGGGTCTTTTACTTTTTTTGATTTAGACATGAAAAACAAGAGTAGGCATAGTGAAGGCACAGTATACACCGCGAACCGTGCTATGTCAGTGATAGACAGATATTCCTTGGGGAGATAGAACCGATGTATTCGAGCTATATCAACCTAATTAACGCAGTCCAGTTGACACTTTTAGGCTCTATGGTTAGAGTTGCGCTCCGTCGCCGCCAGCTCTGTTTTACCTGGTAATGAGCGTGGAAAGTAGATTTACAAAATCCACTGAATTATGCCCAGGTGGTGAAATTGGTAGACACGCTAGCTTCAGGTGCTAGTGATCGTAAGGTCGTGGAGGTTCAAGTCCTCTCCTGGGCACCAATCAAAGGAGCGCGACACCGTTGTGTAGTGCGTTTCGACAGTGCATTACATTGGGCGCATTTCACAAGGCCACCGAGAGTTGTATACATACCGGAAACTCTTTTTTTATAGAGTGCAGAAACTTCTTTCTATACTGTCCAGAAACTTCATTTTTCCAGAATCGTTTCTGATCTAATGGCTAAATATAGCCGTATATAAAGCCATGACAATTAACAAGATATATTTTTCACATTCAACCGCGCTTTCTTGCGGCATAGTCCTACTCGCCCTATTATGCCCACCTCTCAGCGCCTCGGAGTCTGGCGAATTGGACATCCTATTTCTTACTAGTTTTAATGCCGACAGTCCTGGCTTTGGCTGGTACGTGCAAAATGATAACGTCATGGGAGGAAGAAGCGAGGGCGGGTTTGATATTTCGTCGGGGCAGCTGATTTTTTCTGGCAATACCAACACGAATGGCGGCGGTTTCAGCTCCATCCGTACACAACCTTTAAAACTAAACTTGTCCGCTTATACCGGAATAAGAGTAAAGGTTAAGGCTGACGGACGTCGTTACACTTGGCAATTGCAAACGGATGCTCGATGGCGTGGCCGGCGAGTTAATTATTGGGCTGATTTCGACACTTTGGTTGACGAAACGAACGTAATCGATATTCCATTCACGAATTTTTTCCCTCAGTTTCGAGGATTCAGGCTCGATGGCCCCGAACTCGATACCAGTCAGATTACTGAATTCGGTTTGTACCAGTACGACAAAACAGATGGCCCTTTTGAGCTTCGCTTGATAAGTGTCGAGGCGTATATGGAAAGCAAACAGCCATAACATGAAATTATGTTCTTCATATTCATACCCAGAAGAAATAGAGTTTTTTGGATGAGTGATTTAATAGTAATTCTCAAAATTAACTAACCATTCGCCCAGAATAGTCTGTATCGGGGTGCAATGGAACCATCGTGACGTAAGGGTGTGTGCCCCAGGGGGGGGAGTAAAATTACACTACTGAAATTTTTACTCTGCCCGCAATTATTCAATTACAAAAAATCACAATTGACCGACAGGTATTCGTACTGCTGCTGGTCCTCCCAAGGCATACTGGCAAGTCAAATTTATTGCCTCTTTATCGGAGAACAACCAGATGGCTGTTTATTCGCACTTCGTGCTCAGAACCTCTCGGAAAATTCCGCGTTGCTTCAGCCTATTTGCGGCACTAGGATTTACCGTGGCGGCTAATTTTTCCTTGGCTCAGGACCGCTTACCCTCAACCGACCAAAACTCTACAATCACCTACCCTGCCACTTACTTTGACGAATTTCAGCCCTACTCTGTAAGCGACATGCTGGACCGTATTCCCGGCATTACTGTCGCACGTGGTGGCGGTCAGGGAGGTGGTGGTGGTGGGCCCGGCAGTTCAGGGGGTTCCGACCGTCGCGGATTGGGCGCGGGGGGAGACCAAGTACTGATAAACGGTCGACGTATCGCGGGTAAGGAAAATGAAGGCAATAGCCAGCTCAGCCGTATCCCCGCCTCTCAAGTCGAATATATCGAAATTATACGGGGCACATCTGGTGATCTCGACGTCCGCGGTGGCGGTCAGGTCATCAATATTGTGATGGTGGAGTCAGAATCTAGCTCTAGCGTCGCCTACGAGCTCAACGTTGATCACAATTGGGACAGCACTTATACACCCGGAGCTAAGATATCTCTAACTGGTCAGCGCGGTGCTTTAGATTATTTTATAAGTGGAGAGCGTGAGCCACGATACGAATTAAACCAAAGCCGCGAAGACAGTTTATTGCCTGACGGTTCGCCAAATGATCGGATCCAACGGGAAACCACACAGAATGCCCAGCCGTTAACCCTAGTCGGTAATTTCGGTTACCAATTTGCCGAGCGAGATCTCGCGCATCTAAACCTGCAGTGGGCTGAAAACAACCAGGACACCGAGCTGGATCGCATTATCGCGGATGACAAATTTGAGAGCCCGGTGCTGAGCCTACAGTTCGAAGAATTACCGAGCGACAGTGAGACCTGGGAAGTCGGTGGCGACTACGAGCACGAATTCTTGAACGGCAGTCGCTTCAAGACACTCTTTATTGTCAACGAAAAAGATGACCTTTTCGTTCGCGATCGCTATGACGTCGCTAGCGGAAATCGTAGCAAGAATCTTTTCATTTCGTCATCGGAACTTACCAAGGAACGTATAGTAAGAACCTCCTACACGTTTGACGCCTTCAACACCCAGTCATTGGAGGTCGGCGTCGAGCGCGCCCAGACCATACTCGATACTTCCCTGCAACTCGGCCTTTTAACCGAGGATGGGGGATCAAGTCAATTTGGGGGCCTGACACGCGTGACCGATGCTAACGGGTCGGTGGAGGAAATTCGTTATGAATACTTCGCTGTGCACAATTGGCAGCTAAATAACCGCATGTCAGTGGAAAGCACACTGCTTTTCGAAGACAGCACCATCAAGCAGAGCGGCGATATTTCCCAGTCTCGCGATTTCGAATTCGTTCGCCCCAAGATAGATTATCGCTTTGATATTACTCCGAGCCTGCAGTTTCGAACCACAATTGAAAAAGACGTAGCCCAGCTGAGTTTTGGGGATTTCACCACCAGCGCTCAGACTAGTCGTGGAACCGATGACGACCAGAACCAACTAGCGGGCAATCCAAACCTAGTACAGGAAATATCCTGGCGCTACGATGCGAACCTGGAATACCGTCTGCCCAATGATAGCGGCGTGATCAATACCAATCTGTTCTATCACGAACTGGAAGACGTCATTGGAAAGGTAGATGTTTCAACAGAAGAAGATGTACTGTCCGCGAACGGCAATATCGGTGACGCTGAACGTTATGGGCTCAAAATCGACAGTAGCTTAAGACTGGGACTCCTGGGTCAACCCAATATGTTATTAACAACAGGCCTTAATCTTGAAGATTCCGAAATTACCGACCCTTTCACTAACATGAAAAGACGGATTTCACGCCAGGGTCGGGGTGATATCAGCATAGGCCTCCGTCACGATATCCCATCACGGAATATGAACTGGGGTTTCAACGTCAGCAATCGTTTCGATGGAGCCAATCGTAATTACGACATCGACAAGATCGAGGAGTACGGGGGCAGTTATACATATTTCAGCTGGGTTGAGATAAGGGGTTGGGGAGGACTGACTTATCGATTCGAAGCCCGTGATAATAATATACGCTGTCGTACCAGAATCCGGTTCGAGAATCGTTCGGTTGGCGATGGCGGACTACGAGAATCGGAAAAATCCTGTTTCACTACCGGGCCGGTATTGGCATTGAAGGTTCGTGGTACATTTTGACAAACAAAATCTTAGTAGTGGTTCTTCAGATAATCGTTGCACTGGTGACAATTCCAGCAGTGGCGTTGGCAACTTTGAGTTTCGAGGGTCGCAACAACGACGGGCCATCGATTATCTTTCCTGGTGGCGAGCTAATAGCCGGAGAGCTTTACTCTGGATCAGAGCCAGACTGGCGCTTTACGGATCGGGTATCTACCGTTCATTTGCAGCTGGACGACCCGCTAAGTTCTCGACTTACCTGGATCGAAGAGAGCGCTGGTAAGATCTATATCACTTCGGACTATATGGGCACTTGGCTAGGTCGACTCTGGAAGCACTGGGCAGTTCAAGCTTTTGAGGGAGATGGTCTTGCTGTTGTACGCATTAATGGAATTCGATATGAACGAAAGCTCATTAGAGTTTTTTACAGCTCGATTCTGGAAGGTGTCATTGCTAAGAAAATAAAAAAATACCGTTCAAGAATAACAAGAGAAGCAATTGAATCTGGTGAGACCTGGGTGTTTGAGCTAGCTCCGCGAGAAGAATTGTAGTGTTATGAAGTTTAAAAATTATCTTATTCTTCTGTTGTCAATTTCTGTGCTGGTTTCCCTGGCAATCCTCTTCGTGCCAGGCTTGGCGGAATCTTTCGAAAGCTGGATGCTTAGATTCCTATCTCGAAATGCTGCAATCTAGTACAAATAGTATTAGTAAAAGTGGATCTCCTTATGAAAAAACAAGCAATCTGTTTAGTAATCTGGTCTAGCCTATCGTCCATTTCACCCGCGAGCGCGCAGCAAGATTACGTTGCGCCCCGCACCGAGTGGGGACAACCAGATTTACAGGGCGTGTGGAATTTTTCCTCTGACATTCCGCTACAGCGAGCGAGCGGGTACGGCGGGCGAGAGTTTCTAACAGGAGCCGAAATCGCAGAAATCAGGGAAAGGAGAGTGGCAAACGACGATGTCTCGGACGCCGCTATTCCCAATGGCGGAGTAAACGAAGCCTACAATGATTTCTGGGTAGAAACCGCTGGTATAGGAGATGTAGTTCGTACTTCCATTATCGTTTACCCACTCGATGGCCGCCTGCCTCCTTTTGCCGAGGGAGCCGTTATTGTTCGCGGGCGATTGGCACCTGACATTGAAGGTGAACGGCCAGTGAGAGTTATCACAGGGGGGATTGGTAATGATGGCCCGGAAGATCGGGCATTATCTGAGCGCTGCATAATGGGCTTCAATGCCGGGCCACCAATTTCACCAAGCCTTTATAATAACAATCTGCAGATTATTCAGAGCAAAGATCATGTCGTCATCATGACGGAAATGGTCCATGATGCGCGCATCGTGCCATTGGACGAACGACCTCTTCTCGATAAAAGTATTGGCCTGTGGTCCGGTGATTCAAGAGGCTATTGGGACGCAGAAACACTAGTCGTTGAAACTCGTAATTTTAATGGGCTCACACAATCGTTTGGCCCAGCAGGGACGTCTGATACCAAGTTTCTGATCGAAAGATTTACTCGCACGAATGACGGCGCTATTGAATACGAGTTTACAGTCGAGGATTCTTTTGCCTATACAGATAAGATTACAGGTATCATTCCTCTAACCAAGGTAGCAGGACTACTATACGAATATGCCTGCCATGAAGGAAATTACGGCATGCTCAACATCTTGCGAGGAGCAAGAGTCGAAGAATCTCGAGCAGCAGAAACCGAACAATAAGCAAACCTATATTATCTCTTGAGACAACTACAACTATGTTAAAGCAAATAGCAAAATGGGCTGGCATCGTTATCGCTACTATCGTCCTGCTCATAGGAGCAGCCTATGGTGCTATGCGGCTTAGCGATGGTCCGGTAGAATTTTATCCTTGGTTCACCATAAGCATCGGCGGCCCGTTTCGAAGTGGCGAGGTCGCGGCCTCACCTGACAATTGGGATTTCATTAAGGACCGCGAAGAGATCGAGTTTCAGACGCTAGACCCGACTACTTCGCGAATTGTATGGGTGCCCGTGATAAACGGCAAACTCTACGTTGTTAGCGGCTACATGACTTCTACAATTGGACGGCTATGGAAACAATGGCCAACCTACATGGAACAAGACAATAGAGTTCTTATTAGAGTGGATGACACTATTTACGAACAGAGATTAAACCGGATTACAGAGGGGCCCATTGCCGCAGCGGTTATGTCTGAAGTGGCGCGCAAGTACGCGGGAGCTCCTACATCAGCTAGTCCTAACCCAGCCGCTGGCCGAGCAGTTACAAGTGGGTCAGTCTGGCTGTTCGAAGTAGTCGACAACTAAATACGAAATAAACATCGTATAGTAGCATTAAGCAACTCGTCTATTTTTCTTACTTTACACAAGAGGTAGATTCACCGCCTGGCTTGACTCGGCACTGATGTGAACGGCCTCTGTCCATTCCATATATTGCACGCCGGTCTCAAACGTGGCCATCGTTATCTGCTCTACGCCACGAATGGCATTGATAAATTCTTCTTCTACGCGATAATAGGCCTGTTGCTGCTGCGGATTGGCAACCGGAGACAACTCTGAATCACCTCTTCGTCCGGCAAATACATTCAATCTGCTGTCGACATAGATAGTGCCTTCGCTGCCCTGAATCCAAGTCTGATTGCCATTGGATAGACCTGTGGTTTCACTGAATCGCATGTGAACCTGCGCTGTATTGGCTAACTCATAAAGCACATCGACATGATCAGGGATGAAAACAGATACAAGTTCACCAGTAGCATTTTTTCGGTTGGCAACATGTACTTTGGACTGAGCCATTACCCGATTACCGGTACCAAACCAGCGCATTACTGATTCATAGGTTGAACCTATGTTCAATGTATTGTAACCGCTAAATTCTCGGTCGTGTCGCCAGTCCAACTCACCATCTAAGTCTGCGAAATTTCTACGCAGCCTCTGAATCTCCACCGAAAGTACTTCACCCACATAGTTTTCACCTAACAAGCGACGTATTATGTTATCGATAACGTAGCTGGTAGAGGTTGGAACCAGTTGTGCAACTAGTTGCGGGTTACGCCGCGATGCTTCCAGCATCTCTCTTGCTTCCGTTGCGTTATTGGCCATCCGCGCCTGGCAGAGAACATGCTTCCCGCTTTCAAACGCCGCTTGGGTCAATGTATTGTGCATGTAGGGCCAGGTGCCTATCAGCACAGCGTCGATATCATCATCGGCCAGCAACTCTTCCCAACTGCCATAGGCGCGAGGAATGTTGAACTCGTTCGTCACTCGCTGACTGGATTGCAAACTTCGGTTTGCTACTGCCAGTATCTCGCACCCGGCGACCTGGTTAAAGCCTGGAATCTGCACATCACGTACGTTAGCACCCGCACCAATTATGCCGATGCGTATGACTTCTTGAACTGAAGAAGCAGACTGGTTTTGTGCGGTCAAAGTTGAGGGGGCCACAGCGGCAACGATGGGTAGAGCCGCAGCTGAAAGAAAATCTCTACGTTTGATTTTAGAATTCCGGATAGTGTCAGTATCTTCGCTCATGTTTCTCCCGATAAATTTTGTTATCGCAACTGAAAGCAGACTCATATAATACCCAAGTACAGTTAGCTGATCAGCATGCTAGGGGTTTGAAATTTTATGCAGCTCCAAATTGGAAAATATAGCCGGGTCAGAGTCAACCTGCACACTAAAACCGAAAATTCCTTGATAAACGGTCAGGTCACTCTCAATCACGGTGGTCCAGTTAACCGTGTAAATGCCGCTGGTTACATCATCCATAATTTCCATCATAAGGTCATCGTCGGCCATATTATGCATGTCACGTAACTGATAGTTACCGCTAGGACCTGTCAGACGCAAGTTACTTTGCGACACATCAGGTAATGCTGAGAAATACAGTCTTAAAGTGCGAGGAGCTCTGGTTATCACACTATCTGCTGCAGGTTCTGCACGGAGCAGTGGAAGCGATTGCAGATTACTTGCGCAAGCTGTAAATGACAAAACCAACAAAGCCCAAATCAATGGAAAGCCTGTGCTTCTGACTTGATCCATAGGCTTTAGTCTCCTTTGCGAATTAGAGAGAGCTTGCGATTCGTAGTGTAGCGATATTGTGAGATTTTTTCATGTGTGAGGGCTTTCGTGCAGAGGTAGTTCACTTCTCGCCTGCCTTGATAGATCAGACTCGGAAGTAGCAGAGATACGTTCCTAAGTTAGTATTTATTTCGCTTTGATTTAGCCCGAGAAAGTTCTCTTGCGAATTCTGCTAACTTGTAACGGATTTCATCTTCCTTCTGTTTTTTGAACACCAACCCCTCGGCTTCAGGTTTCAATTCCTGAACTGAACCGTGCAGGGAGTCATCTATAACAACCTGAGCTAGCTTATTCATTCTTTTTACTCCATGCCTTCGCTAACTGCATCTCTATATCTTAATTTTCAAATCAGCTTCCTAGCTGATTTTTCATTACTGTTTTTTTGCAATATTTTTAAGGTGCATCGGCCCATGTCTCTATAAATCAATAAGTTAGGACAACCATTAGCTGCGCAACATATAGTGTTAATTGATCAATGTCAAACAATATATAGTGATTTGTGCGAATTACAACTTTCTCCCTTGTGGCAGTATTTAATTATTTTAGTGTGTTACAAGCCCTCTCCCGAATATTCTCGCTTGATCGCTTTAATATAATCCCTGTCAATTCTTATACTTAGCAAAAACAGCTCAGAAGTTTCACTAACAATTTATAACAGACCGAAAAGCAAAAAATAGAAATATTAGGACGAATTAATAAAAATTTTACTTAAAATAATCTTCAAATTAATTCAACAATTTTTCACACTAGAACTAATTTAATTTTCGAAAAAATTACTACAAATAAGCAATTGCGTAAAATTAACACTGCTTTGCAGTACCTTTTACAATTAATTTTTTTTATACTAATTAGAAAATGCAACAGAGATAATTTTCATGAGAATAGGTATCGATCTTGGTGGTACTAAAATTGAGGGAATAATTCTTGATCAAGAGGCGCAAGTAACCGAAAAAATTCGGCTCCAAACGCCAACCGATAGCTACCAAAACCTCATTGAGAGCCTTTGCAGTATCGTAAATAACTTGCAATCTATGACGACTGATTATTTACCTGTGGGTATTGGAACTCCCGGCGCCATGTCCCTTCCTGCAGAGGTTATGAAAAACTGTAATTCAATTTGTTTAAATGGTCGCCAACTTAAAGTCGATATCGAAAACCTTCTCGGTTATAAAGTTCGTATCGAAAACGATGCTAATTGTTTCACCTTATCAGAAGCGCTTTACGGTTCAGGCAAAAAGGCCAAAACAGTCTTTGGCGTAATCCTGGGAACTGGCACAGGAGGTGGTGTGGTAATTGATAAAAATTTGCTAACCGGGCCTAACGCTATAGCTGGGGAATGGGGGCATAATTCGCTACCGAGTTCGGCTATGCAAGTTCACCAGTCTGAGCGGCAATGCTACTGTGGTCGCCGAAATTGTATTGAAACTTTTTTATCGGGCAGGGGATTAACTCAAACCCATTTCGAATTGCATGGTACAAGTCTGCGAGCTATAGAAATCGCAAATTCCACCAATGCAGCCTGCGCTGTAAGTCTTAACATCTATAGCCAGCAACTGGCTCATTGCTTAGCCACAATTGTCAATGTACTAGATCCGCATATGATTGTATTGGGAGGTGGTCTGTCAAATATCCAAGAGTTATATGAGGTCATGCCAGAATATCTGGAACCGATAGTATTTACTGATAGATTGCTAACTCAAATCTCGCCGCCCTTGTTTGGTGATGCTAGCGGTGCTCGTGGCGCTGCCTGTCTTTGGCCGCTTGAGTAATCTTTTTATGTAGCAAATGGGTGTCGCAAAATAATTGTCTCTTCCCGGTCTGGCCCAGTAGATATTATATCCACTGGAACTTCTACAATTTGTTCAATGTATTTTATGTAAGCCCGGGCATTTTCAGGCAATTCATCAATGCTTTTAGCACCAATAGTGGGTTCTGACCAACCAGGCAGCTCGTCATAGACTGGCTCAAGATTATTGAAATTATCCACACTCATCAAACTGGAAAACGCGCTGCCTCCAACTCCCACGTAACCGGTACATACTTTTATTGACTCAAGCCCATCCAAAACATCGAGCTTGGTCAGACAAATTCCGGACACGCTGTTAATGCGCATGGCAAGCTTAACCGCAGCCGCATCGAACCATCCACAACGTCTGTCTCTACCGGTAGTCGCTCCTTTCTCATGACCGACCGAGGCAAGATGGGCACCTACATCATCGAACAGCTCGGTTGGGAATGGCCCGGAACCAACACGAGTCGTATAGGCTTTGGTAATACCTAACACGTAATCCAGATAAAGAGGGCCGTATCCACTACCTGTCGCCGCAGCGCCGGCTGTAGTATTGGACGAAGTTACAAACGGATAGGTCCCGTGATCTATATCCAGCAACGAGCCCTGTGCGCCTTCGAACAAAATATTTTCACCGGACTTTCGATAGCTATGCAGAATTTCCACGGTGTCAGCTATCATTGGCTTAACTTGTTCTGCCTGGCTCAAACTTGCTTCATAAGCTTGCTGATAATCTACTCCATCTACCTGATAGAATTTTTCCAGCAGAAAATTGTGATACTCCATCAATTCGGCCAATCTCTCTCCAAATTTCTTTTCGTTCAAAGTTTCCGCAAGACGTATACCTCTTCGTGCAACTTTATCTTCGTATGCCGGACCAATCCCACGCCCTGTTGTGCCGAGCTTGTTACTGCCTTTCTGGCGTTCTCTAGCCTGGTCTAATGAAATGTGTGAAGGGAGTATGAGCGGACAAGCGCTACTGACTTTCAAGCTCTCCCGCACGGGAACTTCTCTGGCTTCGAGCCCTTCAATTTCTTCGAGTAACGCTTCGAGACTAAGCACAACTCCATTGCCAATTACGCATAGCACACCATCTCTTAATATTCCGGATGGTAATAAATGCAGTACTGTCTTCAGGCCATCAATCACCAACGTGTGGCCCGCGTTGTGCCCGCCTTGAAAACGGGCAACTACTGCAGCTTGGTCTGTTAAAAAATCGACAATTTTACCTTTCCCTTCATCGCCCCACTGGGTCCCTAGCACTACAACACTTCTGGCCATTATCATCTACTCAGTTAATTTTTCGAAACTACCAAATCATTCAGTTTAAATCTTTTTTACTACCCACTCATCATTGTGCTTTACGACCTGTCGATCACAATTTAGCTCACTTGCTGCATTTACATCGAGTCCAGCTTCAGTGAAACTGACTACAACACTCTCGCCGCTGCTGCGAAGCGAATTAATCAGCGCCAGCAAATCTTGGTCAGTGGAATTAGGAGCGCATATTGCTGACTTCATGATGAATGACTTGCCGGTTAATTTGGCAAGAGTTTTTAGATCACTATCGAACCCAGATGCTGGCCTTGCCCTACCGAACACCTGGCCAATATCATCATAGCGACCACCTTTTGCCACTGCTCGACCGTATTCAGGGGTGTAAGCTGCAAACACGATTCCTGTGTGGTATTCATATCCAGTCAGTTCACACAGATCGTAACAAAGCACTACTTCGGGAAGCCGTTGCTTCACGCCATTTGCAATTGACTCCAACTCCACCAGCTCATTTTTTACGCTAGCTGGCGCAGACTTGAAAACCTCCAACGCGGTATTTAGCGTGTCTTCATCACCACTTAATCGTGACAGCTGATAGAGCATCTGCCTTAGCTTTTTATCTGGCACCGACTCCTCAAGCAGCGCATCTATTTCTTCATAGGCTTTCCGCTGCACTGCTTCAAACAGCAATTTTTCTGTTTCAATATCAATCCCGGTTTCCTGTACGAGTGTTCTAAATAACCCGACGTGCCCCAAAACAATGTGAATGTCCCCAATTTCCGCCAGAGACATAGTGGCGTGCATAAGACATATCAACTCGACATCGCATTCGATGCCTGAATGGCCATAAAGCTCAGCGCCGACACGAATCGGTACTCGCGAGGTTGTCAGTCCGCGGGGTTTGGTATGCAAAATGCTGTCTGCATAGCAAAGTCTGGCGGGGCCTTCCCGATTCAGGCAATGCGCATCAATCCGCGCGACCTGTGGTGTAATATCGGCTCTGATACCCATCATACGACCGCTCAGCTGGTCCGTTATTTTGAATGTGTGCAAATCCAGATCATGGGAAGAACCGACCAGAAGTGAATCCAGATACTCTATTAGAGGTGTAATGACGAGCTGGTAGCCCCAAGATGCATAAAGATCCAGCAACTGACGCCTGAGTGATTCCAGTTTGTGTGCTTCCACCGGTAGAATTTCTTCTACGCCATCCGGTAACAACCAACGATCTGCCGAAGTCATTTGAATACCCGTTGTACGGACTCAGGGAGCCTGTGAGCTAGTTAATAATATAAAGCAATACTGTGCCAACCAGCATGCTTCCCAATCCAATGCCGCGCATGGTGTTGTCATCTATCTGATCTAGCATCAATATCAGCTTGCGCCACCTATTCGGTGCGATAAATGGAATGACACCTTCAATTACGAGCATCAAGCAAAACGCCACGGCCAGATCATGTACCATTTTACCACTCGTTCCTGGACTGTTCCGCTCACAGTCGAAACAAGACTAAACTACAATTATTGCAACCGCCACAAACAGAAACCTGAGTCGCACCATCTGGTACAACTCAGGTTTCTGTTTGCTTTAGTGTTTTTCTGTAACGCCCATCTCAGCCAGCGATATAAAGCCTGTTAATATTTACTGGTCGATACCCAAATCTATAATTGCACCGCTGTTGAGATACTTAAAATAATCACTCTCCGGATCGAGCAGTAACACATCACCCTTACTGGAAAAAGTTTCTTTGTAAGCATTCAGGCTTCTGGTGAAAGCATAAAATTCAGCATTCTTTTCATAAGCATCAGCGTAAACAGCTGTAGCTCGTGCATCTCCGTCACCACGAGTTTCCTGAGCATCTCGGTAAGCTTCAGCCAAATGTATAGTTACCTGTCTATCTGCATCAGCTCGTATACCAATGGCTAGCTCATCACCTCGCGATCTGATTTCCTGTGCTTCTCGGTTTCGCTCTGTAATCATACGATCATATACTGAGGATCGTACATCGTCAGGCAAATCTATTCGTTTCACTCGCACATCGACAACTTCGATTCCAAAATCAGTAGTGACAGACTCATTAAGCCCATCAGTCAAAGCAAGCATTAGTTGGTCTCGCTCACCGGAGACAACTTCAATTAAATTGCGCGTGCCAAATTGATCACGTAAACCGTCGTTAATTCGTTCTGACAATAACGCCCCTGCAATCGCCGTATCACCGCTCGTAGCTACAAAGAACTGACCGACATCGCTAATTCGCCATTTAGCATAAGAATCCACCGAAAGAAATTTCTGTTCTAAAGTGAGAAACAATCGTGGTGGTGCATCTTCGGTTAAGATTCTTGCATCAAATTTTCTAACCGTATTTACCCAGGGAATTTTGGCGTGTAGCCCCGGAGCAACATCTGCATCCATCAGCTCACCAAACCGGAGCAGCACAGCGCGCTCAGTTTCCCTAACAACGTACAACGTGTTGCCGGTTACGAATATCGCCAGAAAAAGAAGCCCAACTAGTAGGAAATTTCTCATGTTACCGCCCTCTTCCCGTAGCGATTCGGCTACGGTCCACTGAATTACTATCTGAAGGTCCCGATAAATAAGGAGCCAGCTCATTGGCCAAGTCCTGAATCTCGCTCCGGCTCAAATCGCCACTGCGCCCGATAGCTGATGAGTTTTGCTGCATGATTTGGTCAAGCGGTAAGTACAACATATTGTTACCACCTTCCACGTCGATCAAAATTTTGCTGCTATTAGTCATGACTTCTTGCATTGAATCGATATACAGCCTCTGCCGAGTTACTTGTGGTGCTTTCAGGTACTCGGTTAGGAGTTGATCAAATCTGGACGCATCACCCTCGGCCATGGCGACGACTTCTTGTTGATATGCGTTAGCCTGCTCGATCGCCTGCTGCGCTTCACCACGAGCCACAGGAACAATCCGATTTGCATATTGTTGCGCTTCGTTTTGGACTCGAGCTTCATCTTCACGCGCTCTTATCACGTCATCGAAAGCTGGGCGCACTTCATCGGGTGGCTGGGCATCGACAACGCTCACTTGGCTCACCAGAATACCGGTATTATATACATCCATGTAATCTTGCAGACGATCATGAACACCGTTGGCAATCGCATCTCTGCCAACTGTGAAAATGTTGTTCATTTCGTTTCCGCCGACTTCATGGCGAATAGCCGATTCTGCCGCGTTATCCAGACTACGTTCAGGTTCCTGTACTCTTAGAACGTATTTCACCGGATCTGAAATTCGATACTGCACAGTAACCGCCAAATTCACGATATTTTCATCGGTGGTGAGCATATCGTTTCGATAAGAGCGAGTTTGTAATTCTTCTACGTTTACCCGCATCACTTCGTCAACTAGGGGCGGATTCCAGTGCAAGCCAGGCTGAACGATTGCGTCAACTACCTTGCCAAACCGCAGCACCACGCCTCGCTCGGCTTGGGCCACCTGGTAGATACCCATAAAGCCCCAGATCACTACTATGGCTACTGCCAACCCGGCAATCAGCCCGCCGGTTAAACCGCCACCACCACCAGCGGCAGAACCTGTATTGCCGGAACCCCTGCCAGAACCACCAAAAAGACTGCCAAATTTCTTGGTTAGGTTTTTGATGACCTCATCGATATCTGGCGGTCCCTGGTCACCACCGCTACGCCGACCACCCCCCCAGGGATCGTTATCATTGCCGTTTCCGTTTCCGTTATTTCCCGGTTCATTCCAAGCCATTGGTTTCTCCATAGCTTTCGATCTCTCAAGTAGATCAATCTTAGCTAATAATTAAACATTTACACAGTACTTTGATATACCCATACTCTTTATAGGTCTTCTCGCTCAAGTAAGCGTGTCAAATCCGCTTTGGGCAGACAGATCTGCAAATGACAGATACCCGCATCATCCACTTGCTCTTCTTTGACGGCCCCACGCTCATATAACTTACTTCTCAGTCGTGCTTGTTGCGGCTGCAGATGCAAAGTCTTAGTAACTAACCCACTAGCCAACAACTCTGCGACGGCCTCCTGCAATAGTTCTATTCCCTCCCCAGTTTTTGCCGAGACCCAGACCCGATAGGGCTTGCCGTTTTCATCCCGTTGCAGATAAGGCTCTCGACGAGGGATCAGGTCCAGTTTATTAAACACTTGCAATTGAGCAACCTGACCTGCACCGATTTCACTCAATACCATGTTTACGTGCTCGATATGTTCCAAGTGTGCTGTGTTTGCTGCATCTATCACATGTAATAAAATATTCGCTTCAATAGTTTCTTCCAATGTCGCACGAAACGCCTCAATCAACTGATGCGGCAGATGGCTTATGAAACCGACGGTATCAGCCAATATGGCTGTTCCGTAACTGGGCAAAACTATACGTCTTAGAGTTGAATCCAGTGTTGCGAAGAGCTGATCCGCTGCATAAATACCGGCACCGGTCAGACTGTTAAATAGCGATGACTTCCCCGCATTGGTGTAACCAACTAATGACACTGTCGCCAATTCGGCGCGTTTTCTTGACCGCCGACCTTGCTCGCGCTGCCCTCTGACCTTAGCAAGACTTTTGTTTATAGCCTTGATTCTCTGCCCGATCATCCGCTGGTCAAGTTCCAACTGGGTTTCACCAGCACCTCGCAAGCCGATACCCCCTTTTTGACGATCCAGGTGAGTCCAACCGCGTTTTAATCGCGTACTTAAATGCCGTAACTGTGCCAGCTCGACCTGCAGTTTACCTTCGTGACTTCTAGCGCGCTGGGCAAAAATATCCAGAATTAATCCAGTACGATCCAAAACCCGACACTTCAGATGCTGTTCCAGGTTTCTCTCCTGACTTGGGGAAAGCGGGTGATTGAATAAAACCACTTTCGCTTTACAGGCAAGCACTGCAGCTGCAATTTCTTCGAGTTTTCCAGTACCGACGAAGTAAGTAGGTGAAGGCTGCTTGCGCGCTCCGTTGATAATTGCAACGGGTTTAGAACCGGCTGATATAGCGAGTTCTTCGAATTCGGAAAAATCTTCCTGTGCATACTCCGACTGCAGAGAAATATGAACAAGAATGGACTTCTCGCCAGAACCTGGTCGTTCAAAGAACAAACAGAAACCTCAATTTAGACAGAATTACCCGAACCATCTTCGACATCGCCTTCGTGACCATCACCCTGATTCTGTATAGGAATTTTAATCATCCGCGCTGGAACGACGGTTGAAATAGCATGCTTGTAAACCATTTGACTAACCGTGTTCTTCAACAGGATGACAAATTGATCAAACGACTCAATTTGGCCTTGTAATTTAATACCACTAACCAGGTATATGGACACAGGGACACGTTCTTTCCGAAGAGCATTTAGAAAAGGATCCTGAAGGGTATGCCCTTTAGACATTGTTATTCTCCTTGCTTTTTACAATGAGTAATATTCTGAGACTCACTCTCTATATAGAGGCAGAATCTACATAATTCAAGACACAATCAATGGACTTTACTGGTGAACCGCGCAGTCTTTGCAGCTGACCCCAACTACGAAGCCAGGTTAATTGCCGCTTTGCGAGCTGTCTGGTGGCAATAGTACCCTTTTCGACCATTTCATCATAGCCTAATTCACCTGATAAATGCCGCCATACCTGCCTGTATCCCACTGATTTTATTGAGGGTAGAAACTGGCTTAGATCGCCACGACGATATAGTGTCTCCACTTCAGAAACCAAACCTGCTTCCAGCATCTGCTTGAATCGCTTCTCTATCCGCCCGTGCAGTTGTTGCCGATCTTCAGGCTGAATTGCAAAATAATGCAAATTAAAGGAAAGTGGATCTTGGATCGAATTATCTGCTTGCATACTGTGTAGCTCTGCCATTGTCTTCCCCGAAACCAGATAAACCTCCAAAGCGCGCTGCAATCGCTGGGGGTCATTCGGGTGAATTCGACTGGCAGATTGCGGATCAACCTTCGCCAGGTCTTGGTGCACTTTGTCCCAACCTTCCCGTTTGGCCAGTTGCACAATTTCCTCTCTAATCGTAGTATCTGCATGTGGCATGTCGGCCAAACCGTCGCGCAAAACCCTGAAGTAAAGCATGGTGCCACCAACTAACAAGGGGACGTCACCCTGATCCAACACCTCATCGATCTGTTGTAGGGCATCATTCCTGAAATCTGCCGCGGAATAGGGTTCAGCAGGATCCCTGATATCAATTAGTCGATGCGGAAAGGCCTTTAGCGCTTCACTATCCAACTTCCCAGTTCCAATATCCATCCCTTTATAGACTTGTGCCGAATCAACACTGATAATCTGAAATGGATGCCGCTTTACCAATTCCACCGCCAACGCAGTTTTGCCCGAGGCGGTGGGGCCCATTAAACAGTACACATTTTGCTTGGGTGTTAATCTGGTCATTTTAAATTTGTGTGTTTACTGGCCACGCAGGAATAATTTATCCAGCTCATCGATACTTTGAAGCACCCAGGTGGGGCGACCATGATTACACTGCCCACTGCGTTCAGTAGATTCCATGTCCCGCAGCAACGCATTCATCTCTGGAAGCGTAAGCTGCCGATTGGCTCGTACTGAACCATGGCAGGCCATAGTGGATAACAATTCGTCCTGGTGGGATTGAATGCGATCACTACTCCCATATTGCATGACATCAGAAATCACATCCCGAACTAATTGTTCAATATCAGCACCACGGAGTATGGACGGAATTTGCCTGACCACTATAGATTCGGGCGAGGCTCTATCAAGCTCAACTCCAATGCTCAGTAAAACCTCTCGCTGAGATTGGGCACAGTCAGCCTCTGCCTGACTGACAGCGATCGACAAAGGCACCAATAACGGCTGCATTTTTAATTCTTCACTGGCACAAGCGATTTTCAAACGCTCGTAAGTAATACGCTCGTGGGCAGCATGCATATCCACGATTATCAGCCCCTGCTGGTTCTGAGCCAGTATGTAGATGCCATGCAATTGGGCAATCGCGTAACCCAACGGCGGTATGTCATCGCTATCCTGATTTAGTTGTTCAAAGGCCGCCAGTTGTTCCCGCACCCTATTTTGATTCACTGCGCTCGGACCAGCGAAGCCACTTCTATTTAAATGTGCTTGTGCCAAAGGAAAACTGTCTTGCTGACTCAATCCGGCTGAAAACTGTGACCCATACACCGACTCGTTCGGAACACTGTTACCTGATTGAGTTGCCAGTTGGTCTGATGGAGTTACATCAGCCAAGGCTTTGTGCAGTGATCGATACAAAAAGTCATGCACCAGGCGGCTTTCACGGAAGCGCACTTCGTGTTTAGTGGGGTGTACGTTTACATCTACCGCTGATGGCGCCAATTCCAAATACAATGCGTAGGCCGGATGCCTGCCTTGAAATAACACATCGCTGTAGGCTTGACGCACCGCGTGGGTTACTAATTTATCTCGAATTATTCTTCCGTTAACATAAAAATATTGCAAGTCAGTCTGACTGCGCGAAAACGTTGGCAAGCTAACCCAGCCCCAAAGTCGTAAACCTGGCCCCTCAATGTCTACAAAAATTGCGTTCTCGATGAATTCTGGGCCACATACCAGCGCAACACGGCGTTGTTTTTCCTGCTCCGTTTTGGCCGCTAGTAGCTTGTGAATAACGCGCTGATTGTGTGTTAGATTAAACTGCACATCGAAGCGACTCAGTGCCAGGCGCTTAACGATTTCATCGATACGCGCAAATTCAGCTTTCTCAGTCTTCAGAAAATTTTTACGGGCGGGTGTATTAAAAAACAGATCGCGCACTTCAACAGTGGTTCCATAATCATGGGCAGCGGGCGACAACTTCGCTGCCATATCTTTACCTTCTGCCTCAACTTTCCAGGCTGATTCGAGATTTTCCTCGCGCGATTTTGAAGTAATGGCAAGCCGGGACACGGAACTGATACTCGCCAGCGCCTCACCCCTGAATCCTAAGGTGGCTAATTCTTCCAGATCATTCAATTCAAAAATTTTACTTGTTGCATGACGGTTTAACGCCAACGCCAGATCATCTTTGGGAATCCCCGCCCCTTCGTCCCTGACTCGCATCAGCTTTACGCCGCCGTTCTCCACCTCAACATCGAGCCGGGTGGCTCCGGCATCTAGGCTGTTTTCCAATAACTCCTTAATCACCGATGCAGGGCGTTCCACAACTTCGCCAGCGGCAATCTGGTTGGCAAGACGTTGGCTTAACAGGGCTACACGCTTCATGGGAATAATAAGATCAGAGAGGTCTAAGTCAGGAGGTATTGTAGCACTATCTGACGTTGAAAGATTAACCACTATGGTGCAGAAGCATCGAAAAATCTACAGATTACGAGAGGGGGATTTTTAGTACCTGGCCCACCATGATGCGGTCGCCACGCAAATTATTAGCCTGGCGCAAATTCGACAACCGAACCCGGTAGCGCTGGGCAATTTCAGAAAGGGTTTCGCCCCGTTGAATCTTGTGCTCAGAAGTAGAAGGCAACGAAGCCGAGCCTAGAATAATCAGTGTCTGTCCGACATGAATTGTGTTGGAGCTTAATCCATTGACTGATTTTAATTCATTCTGGGCGATTCCAAACCGCTGCGCTATTACCGACAGGCTGTCACCCCGCTTCACCGTGTAAGACGCAGGAACGACACCGTTATCTTTCTGCCAGGCCACCAGGCTACCTTCCGGCGGCGCATCATAGAAGTAATTCATAATACCCTGGGCAATGGCCTGGGTCATTTCTTGCTGATAGCTTGCGCTAGCGAGCTTTCTAGCTTCCTGGGGGTTAGTGAGATACCCGGTTTCTATCAGCATGGAGGGAATATCTGGTGAGTTCAGAACCTGTAGTGAGGCCTGTTGCACCTTGCCCTTGCGTAATCTGGCAATTCCAGCCAGAGAATCAAGTATCTGATCACCAGCAATGACACTTTGCTCCCTGCTCCAGGCCATCTGTAATGAAACCAGAGTCAAGGCCACGTCGTCATCCAGGCCACCGAGACTTATATCGCTACCCACGCCGCCAAGCAGATCCGCACCGTTCTCTTTTTCTGTAACCCGTCGCGCATTTTCCCGATCTGCTCGATCTCCATTCATAGCGTAGATTGTCACGCCCCGGGCAGCGCTAGTTTCAAACCAGTCAGCATGCAACGCAACAAATAGGTCTGCACGCTGCTCCCGCGCCATTTGAGGCCGACGTTTCAAATCAACATAGTAGTCACCATCACGGATCATCACTGGTTTGTAGCCAGGGGTCACTTCCAGATGGCGGAATAGGGCTCGAGACATCGAAAGCGTAATGTTTTTTTCTTTGATCTTCCCATCGTAACCAATTCCGCCCGGATCTTCACCACCATGACCCGCGGCAATTGCAATAACGATGTCCCGCTGCCCCTGAGAACTGTCAATTTTCGTTACGTTCTTAACCGCTGCACTCATTGTGGGTATTTGCTGGTCATAGAGATCGACTACCAGCCTGTAGCCCAACTCGCTATTGGGCTCAAGAGTAAAACTGGAAGGCTTGGTTACCGCAGCCATGTCCAATACCACACGCAACGTTGTTCCGTCGCGCTGGGCACTGCGGATTTCCGTTATTGGACTGCCCTTTATATCCACCGCCGTAAAATCTGATTTCGAAGTTGAGTTCTTGAGATCAATAACCACCCGGTCCGGATTGGTCAAGCTGAACATATTGTATTCAGCGCCACTACTCAGGTCGAAGACTATTCGGGTGTGATCCGGCGCGCGCCAGACCCGCATCTCTTCGACATTAGCCGCCAACACCAGACCCGATATCGATCCAGTCGATAGAAGGATCAAAGCTAGCCTGATTAAGGTAATTGGTCTGAAAATCACATTTACAGCCTGTTTATAGGTTAATTGCACGCGCACAATCCACATTGTCTATAGGTTTCGGCACAATTCCAGCAATCTTTTGGTCTTATCCTGTGCTGTACGGCGCTAGAGCCAATTCTTTGTGGGTTGCTAAAATAGAGAGTCTATCGTGCTATTGCTTGAAGCAGTCGAAGCCAAAGCGGCAATGGAGCAAATGAATGAAATCCTGCCACATAACAAACAAATCAAAACCGATTGCACTTATTTAAGGCGTAATGTCATCCTCAAGCTCATCATTTTTAACCAACAACGTGCCAAAATGAGAACCATCGAATAGTCGCATGAATGTTCGAGGTAAATTTTCAAAACCATCGTGAATATCTAGTTTAGATATAATCAGCCCCGCTTTATACCATTCTGCCAAATCCTGCAATGCACTTCCCATTTCGCCAGGGTAATCAAACCCCAGAAAGCCCTGCAATCTCAAACGCCAGTAGATTACTCGCATCATATTACGAGGCCCTGGCGCAAGAGCATCTCCGGCATTGTAGCTAGAGATTTGGCCACATAAAGCGATACGTCCGAATGGCACCATGTTTTCAATCACAGCATCCAGTGTTTCACCACCCACGTTGTCAAAATACACATTTACACCTTCCGGGCACAACTCTCTCAAGCGGGTCTCGATATTTTCCTTCTTATAATCGATTGCCCCATCAAGTTTGCATAAATCCAGCAACCATTGGCATTTTTCCTGCCCGCCGGCTATACCGATAACTTTACAGCCTTTAACTTTCCCAATTTGTGCAGCAATTGAGCCTGTAGAACCCGCAGCACCCGAAACAACGATTGTGTCCCCTGCCTTGGGCTCACCTTCACTCAACAAACCAAAATAGGCTGTGATGCTATTGCCACCATAAATACCCTCAAAATCTTCCAGCGAAACGTCTTTTGGTTTTAAGTTAGGGGTGGCTTTATCAGCATCAATTACGCTGTAATCCTGCCAACTGGTAAATCCAGAGATAATGCTATCAACTGGATAATTTGAATTCGCAGAGCTTATAACCCTGCCCGCTATTGATCCCATGACGGGATCGCCGATTGTCATGGGTGGCATAAATTGGCTCGTTGCCTTCATCATTGTGCGCATAGCTGGAGTGCAGCGAAACAGCAACGATTGGACTTGAATTTGTCCAGGCTCCAGTTTGGGTTCTTCGAAAGCCTGTTCCCGATATTCGAAATCCTCAGGCACGATCTCGCTTTCAGGCCGGCGGGCCAGCAACCATTGTCGATTTACTCGCTCCATATTTTACCTTTATATAGCAGCCCAAGTCGGACTAACTGCTCAATCGTAGTTTTACGCGACGCGAGTATTTTGCGTACTATTTACCGACCATTGGAACCTGCCCTTGTAAAAGCGTGGCAGGATCCGCTCCAGGCTTAGGTACAAATTTCTGCGAACGGCCCAGCACATTATCCGCTCCATACCAATTTCCATTTACATCTACACCGAACTCATGCAACTCTCCGAACTCACCTGGCTTGTTGCCATGTGCATCCCAGGAGAACAATCGATTGCCTTCAGTATCAAACTTAATAATCCGAACTGGTTGATTGTCAGATACCCACACATCCTGATTTTCCGTGATCAGAATATAATTTGGAAAATTCAACCCAGGCCAAGTAGCCAGATGTCTGCCGTTAGGGCCGAATACTTGTATGCGGTCGTTATTGCGATCCGCGACATAGAGTCGATCTTGATTATCAGCGGCTATTGAATGCACTGCATCAAACTGGCCCTCAGCACTACCTTTACTACCCCAGGCAGTAAGATAATTCCCGTCTTTATCAAACTTAATTACACGGGAATTAGTCAGGCCATCCGCAACGACAATACTGCCATCACTCAAAAATGCTAGATCCTGCGGTGTTCCAAGGTGGGTTCCATCGTTAGCGGTCTCATCTTTTATACCCAGATTCATCAACAATTTTTTGCCATCATTTGAGAAAACATGAACCTGATGGCGCCCTGCGTTGACGACCCACACCCGCCTCTCAGGGTCGTAGGGGCTAACCGCTATCATGTGTGGCCCACCTGTGCCTTCAAACAGATAGTCCCATTGACTCCAGTTCTCAATTAACTTGCCCTCATCATTCACCACGAAAATGACATTTTTCATTTGCCGTATTGTCCCCTTTGGAGGCGACAGTGCTGACAGCCCTTCAACGGACCCGTAGAAATAGTCGAATCCTGCTGGCAATGGGTCCGGAACGTGGAGCTCGCCTCGCTGAATGACAAATATCCGCTCTGTGGACTCCACAAATAACCCAGGGTGCGAACCCCAGATAAAACCCGGCTCTGAAAATGGCTCAAGCCATTCAGACTCGGGGATATAGGGCGATTCACCGTGATTGCCGGTGGGTGGATACTGATCGATCCACGATTGAGCCAGGACAGAAGTTGTTGTAGTTGCTATTAGTAAATAGCCTGCAGCGGTAATAAATTTAAGTGAGCGCATAGTCAATTCTCTAGTCAGTTGCGTGTACAAACGAAGACGAGTGATCTGTCTAACTCCCCTAACACACTATTTTGAGAGGAATTAATATGTGATCGTCAATCATCTCATTAACCCCGCTATAGGATCAAGGACGATACCAGAAGCAGGAATTCAAACTGCATCTATTGATCACCGTTAGGTTCATTGCGAGTCTAGTGCATCACTCAAAATAGATTGCCATCGTTCGGAGGTCACTTGAGTTTCAATCAACCTGCCTTCTCTTTCAATATTAAGTGTTATTATCAAGTCGGCTGGAGGCACAAGTGTTCCGCCTTTCTCAGGCCATTCCACCACACACAGATTATCCCCAGAAAAATAATCATCTACGCCAAGGTATTCCATTTCTTCTGGTTCGACCAATCGGTACAGATCAAAGTGGTATATATGCGCACTCCCAATTTCATACGGTTCAACCACCGTATAGGTGGGGCTCTTTACTGCTCCTTGATAACCATACCCGCGCATCAGCCCGCGGGTAAGTGTGGTTTTCCCCGCCCCCAATTCACCAATTAAGTAGAGCGTACCCCCACTATTAAACTGTTTATTTTTCCCATTCATCTCAGCCGGTTGCGAGTAATCTGCAGACGCGCGTCTTATTGCCTTTGCCAAGCATCGACCAAAGTTTTCAGTGGCTCCTTCATTGCTGAGAAATTGCTGATGACTACGCATGTGTTGTTATTAGAAAAAAGGATTAACAAGCTGGCGGATATGGCAAAACAAGTCGGTGGCAACCATGCCTCTTTGCCCGCCAGCAGACATAGCCAAATCACCTGCCTCGCCATGAATACATACTGCGCTGGCCAAGCTGTCTGCCAGGCTCAAACCCTGAGCCACAAAAGAGCCTGTAATTCCACTTAACACATCACCCATGCCTGCCGCGGCCATGCCCGGATTGCCCTCAGTGCATAAATCGATACATTGCTTGCCATTCTCTTCATAGCACACAAGACTGCCATTTCCCTTCAAGACACAACAGCCACCCCAACACTTCTGAATTGCTCTAACTGCCGCGAACCGATCGGCTTGTATCTCACTTGTTTTACAGTTAATTAGTCGCGCCGCTTCACCGGGGTGGGGTGTAAGTATCCAATTGTCTCTTTTTACAGTAATTCCTTCTCGATTTCTTTCCGCTAATAAATTCAGGCCATCGGCATCTACCACCAGAGGAATGTCATTGGCTTTATGTACCTGCAACCCAAATTGAAGCAGCTCACTGGACCAAGCAGATTTACCTAGACCAGGTCCGAGCACAATCGCTGTCGCTGCGCGCAGCGAGGAGGCAATATCGATCTCCTCGTCTTCTGTCCCAATCACCATTAGTTCTGGCCGTCTGGCGATGATAGCCGGACGATGACAGGAGCGAGTTATCACTGTGACCAAACCGGCACCTGCCCGCAGTGCCGCTTCAGCCGCCAACAGCACCGCGCCACCGCAGGCATGATCGCCGCCCACTACTACCACGTGTCCATGGTCGCCTTTATGGGATGATAAAGCACGCGGCAAAAACTGTGAGCTGACATCATTGATATCTATACGGCAGGAAGAAGGACTTATCCCATTATCGGCAGCAAATACTTCCTCAGGTACATCAAGGTCGTGATAAATAATATCGCCTGAGACGCCGCAACCGAGGTAGGTAACTAGGCCCTGCTTCATACCGATGAAAGTGACCGTCAACTCGGCCTTTACTGACGTGCCTAAAACTTTTCCCGTATCACCGCACAGGCCGGACGCAATATCTACTGCCACGACAGGATGATCCAAATTATTTAGTAAGTCGATAGCCGCAACATAGAGGCCTTTCACCGGACCGGCAAGACCTGTGCCTAACAGGGCATCAACGAGAACGGTTTGCTGCCCGGGGTAGGGGCCGATTTCAGCGTCGAGATAATCTTGCCAGGACAACATAGACACCTTTGCTTGCTCGGCCCACTCAAATGCCAACCGGGCGTCACCTTTAAGCTTTGCCGCATCTCCCACTTGCACCAGCTCAACGTTTAATCCTTGCTGCTTGCCCAATCCGGCAATTATGTATCCATCACCACCATTGTTACCACTACCCACAAAAACCACTATGTGTTTAACCTGGGGCCAGCGTTCCCTCAAGGCGTCAAATGTTACTGAGCCTGCTACGCGCATGAGCTTGAATCCCGCTATAGCAACTTTATCAATCACAATGCGGTCCAAAGCTCGGACTTGAGCTGCAGAGTACAAATTGCGGGGCAAACGCCCGGTAAATTCACTCATGGCTTACCTGTCAAACTTCTGAATTAATTTTCGCACTACGTCTAGCGCAGTCGCTAAATCCTCAATCGGAATATCTGCCGTCTTTTCAATGGCCCACGGGTCCTGAATCTCCCGTAGCTGAACATATGCGTCACGCCCCCTTGCAGACAAAATTACCAATCCCGACCTTTTGTGTCTTGGGTTAGGCATATATTCCAGCAAACCGTCCTCAACCATCACATCAGTAATTCGCTGCACGGCTTGTCGGGATTGGCCTAGCACTCTGGCAATTCCCGGCACGGTCATGCCCGCGTTAGACAGTGCAATAACTGCGATTACTTTCCACCGGGCGCTGGTCAGGCCCAAGTTATGTGTCATGGCATCGCCTTCTGCTACCAGAAAGCCATTTAATCTGAATACTGAAAGCGCCAGATCCAGAAACAACATACGTTTAGGGGAATGGACCATGCCACAAGGCCTCTATTTAAAATATTGCCAGCATGTTGTCATTATGCGCCTTAACAGTCAATATCCACTTTCACCGCGTGAACAGCTTTAGGCTTTGTTGTGTTGTATTGTGATGCAGTAGAATGTGTTGATATACCCCTCTTACCAAAAAGGAAAAAGCAAACAGTGGCCCATCAACTTTTTCTTAGGCTCATGTGCGTTAGCTTTCTGATGCAGTTTATTCCACTTGCCACCGCAGACAACTTGAGTGATGCATCTCGCTTGCTGCGCGTTGCCGGTATTGGAAGATTATTCGAGGAAACAGCGCAGCTACAAACCCGAGACATAATCAGAACGTATGCCAGCATCGTAAATATGTCGGCGCAGATGACTTTGCCAGATCAAATCAGAAATGATATTGCCGAGTGTTATCGAGTGATGTATGCCTGGGATAAATTCGAGTCCGGGATTGCCCGGTTGTTTGCAGACAACCTGAATCAACGGGAGTTACTCCTGCTAATTGATTTCTATAGTAGTCGGGGACTGTCCCCAACTGAAATTAAGACCTTTAAGGGCACTATCGCCAAGGCAGACGAATTACAGCTACTAATTAATGAATATATTTTCACCCATAGTGGGGGCTGTGTAGAGCAGGATACAAAATCAATCTTATCTTATGTAAACCAAAATTAAGCACCCAGTCTGGAGCATTCTGAAATCCGTGCAAAAGCAACCGCAAAAACCCGGCATTGAGCAGGACATTGAAGAGTGGCTGGACGCCCTCGACGACATTCATTGTGGATACGGCGCTGAAGGCGTTGCAGACATACTGCTAAACTTGCAACAATGGAGCGAAAGCCGACATATTCCACTGACAGGCAACAACCTCAACACGCCTTACCTGAACACCATTCCCTTGGCCAACCAGCCCGATTACCCCGGCGACATTGAATTAGAGAAACGTATTGAAAATATCAATCGCTGGAACGCCATGGCGATGATTTTGCAGGGACAAGATTCTGGTACGGGTGTGGGGGGTCATATCGCCACTTACGCATCTGCTGCCACCATGATGGAGGTGGGTTTTAATCACTTTTTCCGCAGGCAGTCGGCTAATTACGGCGGTGACCTGATTATATTACAGCCTCATTGTGCTCCCGGTGTTTATGTTCGCTCTTGGCTAGAGGGTCAACTGGAGAAAACACAACTGCAAAATTATCGCCGCGAACTGCACCCTGAAGGCGGTGTCACGTCTTATCCCCACCCCAGATCGATGCCAGATTACTGGCAAGTTGCTAACGCCTCTATGGGGCTTTCCACACCCACAGCGATCTACCAGGCCCGATTTGCAAAATACCTAGAAAATCGCGGTCTAAAACCCAAAGCCGGCGGCAAGGTCTGGTGCTTCATTGGCGATGGAGAGACTGATGAGCCGGAGGTGCTCGGGACAATTAACATTGCTTCCCGCGAGAAGCTGGACAATCTAATCCTAGTAGTGAACTGCAACCTCCAACGTCTTGATGGGCCTGTTCGTGGTAATGGTAAAATTATTCAAGAGCTGGAATCCTCTTTTCTTGGCTCTGGCTGGAATGTAATCAAGGTAATTTGGGGCAGTGGCTGGGACAAACTTCTGGCTGAAGACAAAAATGGCAGCTTGCGCGATCGGATGGAACAGTGTGTGGACGGTGACTACCAGCGTTACTCCATTCTACCTGGAGACCGGCAACGGGAACATTGGGTGGATGGAAATCCGGAGCTGGAAAAAATGATGGATTCGCTGTCCGATGCCGAAGTGAAGCAAATCAAACGTGGCGGGCAGGACGTTAAAAAGATTTTTGCGGCCTATAAGGCAGCTGCTGATAATACTGAAAAACCAACAGTGATTTTGGTTAAAACAGTTAAAGGAGAGGGAATGGGTCCCGGCGCCGAGGGCAGCAATACAGTTCATCAAAAGAAGAACCTGGACACAGCGCAACGCCTACAGATTGCAAAAAACTTTGGCATCCCACTTTCTGATGCAGCAATAAAGCGAGCAGAATTTTACCAACCCCTTGCCAGCAGCCCTGAAATTCACTACTTAAAAAAACGGCGCAAACAGCTAGGTGGTCCAATTCCTGTTAGAGAGACTACATGTAAAAAACTACTTGCTCCTGAATTAAATTATTTTAACTCTTTGCTTAGCGGATCAAACAATCGACCACAATCTACCACCATGTCGCTAGTGCGAATCCTTTCCGCCTTATTAAGAGACAAGTCGTTAGGGAAATATATTGTGCCTATCGTTCCAGATGAGGCGCGAACCTTTGGACTTGACGCACTATTTAAAATCGCCGGTATATTTTCACTACAAGGTCAGCACTACACTCCCGTTGATGTCGAATCGGTGTCAGCCTATCGGGAAGCGGAGGATGGTCAGATATTACAAGAAGGGATTTGTGAGACTGGTGCATTAGCTTCCTTTCTCGCGGCGGGTACTGCCTACTCTATCCACGGTTTACCAATGATCCCCTTCTACTTCTTCTACTCTATGTTTGGGTTCCAGCGTGTAGGGGATATGATCTGGACTTGTGGCGACATGATGTGTCGGGGATTTTTGATCGGCGGAACGGCTGGTAGAACGACCCTCAATGGCGAGGGCATTCAACACCAGGATGGCCATTCACAGGTGGTGGCAAATACCTATCCAAACCTAAAGAGCTATGATCCAGCTTTTGCTTATGAATTGGTAGCCATTGTTCGCGAAGGAATACACCGTATGTATGAGCTACAGGAAAACCTGTTCTACTACATCACCGCCTACAATGAAAACTATGTAATGCCACCGATGTCAGAACAAAAAGATATACAAAGCAGCATCATCAAAGGTTGCTATTTGTTTAACTTCAGCAAAGACAAAAACAAAACAAAACCCGCCATTCATTTGCTAGCCAGCGGCTCAATCATGCAGCAAGCAATGACTGCTATGGACCAGTTAGAAGCCTTAGGTTATGCTGTTAACCTGTGGAGCGTAACCAGTTTCAACGAGCTGTACCGGGAGGCACAAAGCTGTGACCGATACAACCGCCTTCATCCATTGAATAAACATAAAATTTCCTACATCGAGAATTTATTCGAAGACAAAGACGGTGTCTATGTTGCGGTTAGCGATTATATGAAAGCCTTGCCAAACAGCATTTCACCGTGGATGCCGAAGAATTACACCGTGTTGGGCACCGATGGCTATGGCCTAAGTGAAACCCGAGAAGAGCTTAGAAATTATTTCGAAATTGATTCCGACCACATTGCGCATGCAGCGCTGGTGGGGTTATACAAAAATAAAGATATCGATAAAACCAAATTCAAAATACAAACAAAAAAATTACAGATCGACCCAGACAAAATTGATCCGATGTTGCGGTAATTCGACTGCTGAGAATTTGATCGACTTCAATGAGTCATAGAATACATCAGGTAATTTATACCCAATCGATAAGCTGAATTGGCATAGCGAGTCGGATAGTCCGGATGGTAGGTGTGCTCCCAACCATCTCCCATATCCGAATTCCAATTGATGAGCACCATGACTCTTCCCGAATCATCCAAGATGGCGTGGTTAGTGGCGTAGTCTATGCCCTGCTCACCATACTCATCGGAACGATAGAGCGCTGGTATCATTTGCGGCCCATCAATATCGTAATAGCAATGAAATATCTCGTGCTCTGGTTTTAATTCGACAATCTCGCGGTCAGGAAAGACCTGACTAAATGCGCCGATGAAATTGTCCCACTGTTGCACTCCCCAAAAATCATCGATAAGCAGAAACCCACCTCGCAGCAAATACTCACGAAGATTTTCTATCTCGCTGGGATTCATTACTAGGCCGCCGCCCTGGCCAACCTCCAGCATATAAAGAAAAGGGTAATCGTAGATTTCCTTGTCATCCAGCCGCAGGACAATAGGATCGCTCATTACCCGAATATTGGTTAGTCGGGACACCCCTCGAAGGAAGTTCAAATCCGCATCAGGAAAATCTACGCTCCAGGGGCCCCCATAACCTCTAAAGCCCCTACCAAAGTAGGTGTCGAATTGCACTCGAACAAAATTGAATTCGCCCCCACGGTCATAGGCCAAACTGGAAAGATCCAGTTCGGCCCCGCGGGCAGCCGGTGAAAGTATTACTAACAGCAAAAGCAGTTGTTCCAATTTCATATTCACATCTGTGGTTATAAATATTTCGAGTTACGCTGATGAGTCACAGCAAGTTTGTCTTGATTGCCAGGTGAGTGCAAGTATTCGCCCCCACATTTTAAGTGAAAGCTACTGCAGCGAGGCGCAATAATCCTCATCGCTAATAGCCGGTGTAAACCAGATATAATCAAACGCACCCCGACCTGATATGGATTCCATGTAAACTGCGGGATCTACTTCTCCGTTTGCTACTTCCAGCAATGCCACAGAAATAATTTCATCTCTGCCTATGGCTGAGTCCAACGCTAAAATATAATTCGGCACCCCCAAGTCCTGGCGGATGTGGTAATTACCCGCGATAAGGACGCTGATGCCCTCTCCTGTTGTTGAAGTCAAAGCTAATGCCATTTGGTGATCGCGGACCTGTTGAACTCTTACCATTGCCGGAAACTGACTAGCTGGCAGTAGACCGCAATGACTTTCATCAATATCGGCATTGAGCTGATCCACAATTGTTGTATCCAGCACTTCCGCAATTTCGCCGGCTAAGGGCTCCCGGTAAACAAGCATCATTGTTTCGTTGCTGATATTAGCTGCATCGATCTCTATACGTGCTTGCAAAACATCAAAAAGCAGTGGCCCGTAGAACGACCAGTCCCAACCTTCTTCATCCCAGTCCAAGTATTGCTTTAGCTCATCCAGAGAGCCAATGCCCTGTGTCTGGATAATCTCCAGACGCGCCTGCACGCTCGAGTCCATCATTTCAAAAGCAACCTGTGAAAGCACCTTGTTGGCGGCTAACTTATCGACTATTAATTTCTGTAATCGATGATGATCAGGATTATCGTGCTTCTCTCCCAACAAAACATACCTGCCATCAGCAATCTCACGGTAAAGAGCTGTAGAATCAATAAAAGCACTACTGGCGCTTTTCCATATGCGGCCCACCAGAGGGTGGTCGCTGTAGAGTACCGAATCCCAGGGTGCCCCAGACTGATCTTGGGCCAATGTATCTCGAACCAACGTACCAAACAGGCCAGTAAAGAATACTGCTAATCCGATGTTGTTACGGCGCCAATTCATCCGACTAGTTCTCCCCACCCATATCTTCCC
>CAVOCG010000001.1:0-75009 GCA_963694095.1 Gammaproteobacteria bacterium | reverse complement strand
GCCCAGGGAGATGGTGATCACCAATATACCAGCGCTGCGATTGAAGCGGGTTCACGAGTCTACACCCAGCAGTGTGCGTTGTGCCATGGTCCGCAGGGCAGCACCGTAGATGGTATAAATTTGAGCCAGGGCCAGTTTCGCACTGCAACCTCGGATGCAGACCTGCAACGTGTCATATCACAAGGTGCTGCTGAGGGACGGATGCCATCTTTCGATCTGCGTGGTGACGAAATGGAAGGCGTTATCGCCTTCATCAGAGCAGGATTTGATCCTGATGGGATTGCTATAAGAATCGGCGACCCGACTCGGGGGCGGTCATTATTCGTTGGTGAGGGTGCATGTGCAGATTGCCACCGCGTCAATGGGACCGGCCCACGCACCGCGCCAGACCTTAGCGATATTGGTGCAATTCGCACACCAGCTGCACTGCAGAGAAGTCTGCTAGACCCGGCTACTGCTTTGCTACCGATAAACCGGCCAGTGCGCATTGTGACGCGTAGCGAAGAAACCATTATCGGCCGGCGACTGAATGAGGATACCTATACAGTGCAGGTCATCGATTCGCAAGAACGGCTGCGTTCGTTGATTAAAACCGATATTGTTACCTACGAGATTAGCGATGCGCCGAGCAAGCTACCGACAACTCTATCCAGCGATGAGGTCGCCGATGTGGTCGGCTATCTACTTACATTACGAGGTTTGCAATGAGAATTTTTACTAACCGATGGCATGTGGTAATTGCGTTTTGTGGGCTATTTTCTGCACACAGCACACTGGCCCAGGTGTCTTTTGAACGAATATTGAATGCGGCCGATGAGCCGGAGAATTGGCTCACCTACAACGGTGGTTATTCAAGCCAGCGGCACAGTTTATTGAATCAGATCACAGCGGAGAATGTAGAAACGCTGGAATTGAAGTGGGTGCTGCAAAACCAGGTGTTTGGCGCCTGGCAATCAAACCCAATCGTTGTGGATGGCATCATGTATGTGACTGAGCGTCCCAATAGTGTCATGGCAGTTGATGCCATTACGGGTCGCGTGTTTTGGAAATATCGACACACTCCCGCCGAGAATTCCCGAGTTTGTTGTGGTGCCAACAACCGTGGTGTTGCGGTGCTTGGCGATCGAGTTTTTACTGGAACACTGGATGCACGCTTGGTGGCACTGGACCGAATCAATGGTCAGCCACTGTGGGACGTTGAAGTAGGGGACGTTAACCTGGCCTACTCAGTTACCATGGCGCCCTTGGTAGTTAAAGATAAGGTGATAGTCGGTGTAGGTGGTGGAGAATACGGTATTCGAGGCTATGTGGCTGCGTACGACGTGGAGACTGGCGAGGAAGCCTGGAAGACTTATACAATTCCGGCACCTGGTGAACCAAATCATGATTCCTGGCAGGGTGATGACTGGAAGCATGGTGGTGCACCGGTGTGGATCACGGGTTCCTTCGACCCGGAACTCAATCTGACTTATTGGGGAGTCGGCAATCCGGGGCCGGACTGGAATGCAGGGCAACGCCCGGGTGATAACCTATACTCAGATTCAGTTATAGCGCTTGATGCAGATACAGGCGACCTCAAGTGGTATTTTCAGTTTACTCCGAACGATGGATATGACTACGACTCGGTACAGGTTCCAGTGCTGGCAGATATAGTATGGCGCGGCACCCCCTCCAAAGTCATGATGTGGGCGAATCGCAATGGCTACTTTTATGTACTGGACCGCGTAACCGGAAATTTTCTCGAAGGCAAACCTTATGTGCGAGTGAACTGGTCCAGCGGCTTGGATGAGCATGGCAGACCAATCCCCACCCCACAACCTGAAGGCATGCCGACTTACCCAGGCAACCAGGGTGGAACCAACTGGTATCCCCCTTCATATAGTCCAAGCACTGGGCTGTTTTATTTTAGCGCCTGGAATGATTACGCCACGATATACCGTGCTGAAGAATCTGAGTACGAACCTGGACGGGCGTTTCTCGGTGGTGGATTTTCTGTGCTGGCACCGGCACCTGGCGCACCGACTATTGGCATAGGTCGCACTAACCCTATCAATAACTGGACTAGTGAAGTAGGCCATGCCTCACTCAAGGCAATGGATCCGCAAACCGGTGAAGCGGTGTGGTCCTATGACCAGTTCGACGTGAGTGACAGTGGCATGTTAACTACGGCGTCGGATCTATTATTTACGGGCGGACGTGAAGGCTATTTTCATGCAATTGATGCACGCACAGGGGAGTTGATTTGGAAGATAAACCTGGGCGGTCAAATAGTGATGGCACCAGTTACCTTTATGGTAGACGAAATTCAATACGTGTCAGTGATTTCAGGACACGGGCTGTCAACCTTTGCATTAGGAGACTAGCCGCTTAAATTTTTCGAATTACAGCTATGGTTTGCCAGCTAATCCCAGTTGAGAAACCGTAGTTTGTTCTTGCTAATGCCTATCTGGAAGCCTCTTCACTTTCAGCCAATCTGGCACCAGCTAATACACCAGATAGGGAATAATTGCCTTCATGGCAGGCATATTCATAGAGCCTGTCATCAGTCAGGTTCAATGGCATCTCGGCAGACCAGGATTCGGTAAAAGTATCCGGGTCTTCTATGGTAAAACCGTAGTTGATGATGTTGTCTGCTACCCGGGTAAAGCGCTCGGTAACTTTCAAATTTTCCGATGCACCCCTGAATCGTTGGCTTGGGTTAAATTCATCTGTTTCTACTACTAGTGTGTCTCCCTCCCAGTGCCCGACGGAGTCGCCCATCCAGCGCTCCATACCCGCTGGCAGAGGTTGATCGCTGACACGAATGATCCTTACGTCATGTACCATTTCCACCAGAATCATTACATAGCCTGGTGATTGCACAATCTGATAGTGGTTGTTGTAAAGTATTGGCAGCATGGGAGGCCCGGAACTGGACCCGAAGGACATAAGGCAGCGTTCTGCCAGAGGGCGAGATTCAGGACCATCGAAGGCACCACGGGATCGTCTTAACGCAGTTGCCATGTCGATTCGCGCCTGAGCTTGTAAGGTATAGGCAGGCATTTGGCCATTTGGTGGGTCTACAATCAGGGAACTGCGAAACTCATTGTTGTACATGACTACTGTTGTGCCACCATCCATCCAGAAATTGTTGTAGCTGTCCGCTGTTTCGATTTGATCCTTGGTAGGCGCTTCTCTACCGGGGTCGCTGGGCAGATCCCTACCTGAATTGTAGTTTGCCACATCCAGTTCCAACTGGTAAGCCTCTTGCGCAGTTAGTACCAGCTTGTCACCGAACTGATCGGGTCTGGAAAGAGGTGTAATCGTGTTATTAGTCCACATGCCTTGTAAATCCGGCGCTCCATCTATGGTTCTTGGAATAGTGTAAGACCCGTTATTCTGAGCTGAAATAGGGAGTGCGCTCGACAAGGCTGTGACTGAAACTAAAATACCGAATGCGCACTGCAATGAACGTGAGGAATAGTTGATCATATTCTTATCCCGGCATTTGCCTGTCTAATTGGGGGTTAGTTTAAGTGAGTTGCTTGTTGCCAGAAAGGTTACCAAACATCACTATGAATACACAAATAGATCTCAGTGGGTTTAATTCAGGTTTATTTCTTTTCCATTGTTACATGAATGCAGAAAAATATGGTCCACGCGCCATTTATTGGTTAATCTGCGGATCAGGAGCAATCTGTCTGACCATATCTTGAGATGTGTCTTTAGCCAGAAGAAAATACGATATTTTTAATTTGACCTTGATGGGTTGATTCCGAATAAATTAGGAGGGGTTCATGCAAATTCTAGTAACTAGTAAAATTTCGCGGGCTTTTAGAAATGCTTTGATAGCCATCTTGCTGGTGCTTGCTTCAAATCTGGTGGTCGCACAGGACACTATTGAATGGACAACACTTGGTAATGATTTCGCTCACACGCGTTATACGCCAGCTGACCAGATTACTGCAGAAAACTTTGGAGAACTTGAGGTGGCGTGGGAATGGAATGGTGCCAGCTTTAATGCAGTAAGCGGGCGTTCCACACCTTCTTTTATTGACGGGAAAATGTTCACCGTTGTCGGAAATCGACGTCATGTAGTTGCCATAGATGCAAAGACCGGTGAGACGATTTGGTCTTATCGGGAGCCGGGTACACCACGTGGAGAATATTCGATGCGAGCCGATTACGGCAAGGGAGTGGGTTACGGGGAAATCGATGGTCGCGGAGTAATTTACATCGTCTCTCCAGCCTTCTTTCTCACCGCTTTGGATGCTGATACTGGCATCCCATTAGAAGGCTTCGGTAATCCAGTACCGATTGATGGCTTTCCACAAACGGGAGTCGTCGATCTAATAGCTGATCTCGGACACCCCTATGATCCCTATGAAGGGATTCCGCTGGAAACCGGTTACATCACCTCCTCGTCGCCGCCAATCGTGGTGAACGATGTAATAATTGTTGGTAACTCCGCCGAACAAGGTTATCACCAGTCTCGAATTGAAAATGTACCAGGCGATATCCTGGCTTATGACGCTAGAACTGGTGACTTTAAATGGAAATTCAATGTAATTCCCAAGCCGGGCGAGTATGGACACGAAACCTGGGAAAACGATGCCTGGGAATGGACCGGAGATGTCTCTTCCTGGGCGCCGCTTTCAGCAGATCCGGAGAATAATCTGGTCTACATCCCCACTAATAGCGCCACTATCGATTACTACGGGGGATTCAGACCAGGTGACAACCTTTACGGTGCTGCACTGATCGCACTCGATACGCGAACGGGTGAACGCGCCTGGCATTTCCAGATGGTGAAACATGAAATCTGGAATTTTGATAACCCCACAGCGCCGGTGCTACTTAATCTTGATATGCCAGGACGAGGGCAGGTTCCAGCAGTGGCTCAAATTACCAAGCAGGCCTGGGTATATGCATTTGATCGCCTGACAGGAGAACCACTGTGGCCGATCGTGGATCGCCCGGTACCCCCATCCATTGTGCCGGGTGAAGTGTTATCACCAACTCAGCCCCATGTCACCAAACCGGCAGCCTACGATATGCAGGGTATAGGCATCGATGATCTGGTTGATTTCACGCCGGAGTTACGGGCACAGGCAATCGAGGCAATATCAGACTATGTGATGGGGCCGCTTTTCAATCCGCCTATTCACGATACAAACCCCGAAGGTAAGTATGCGGCAATGAATTGCCCTGGTGGGTCTGGTGGTTCCAATATCACAGCGCCGGCTGTTGCTGATCCAACTTCTGGTTATTTGTTTGTTTCTTCTCACAAGGCCTGCTTCGCATTGCGTTTATTACCTGGTGAGGAATCTGACCTGTTTTATGAAAACACAACAGGGACTACGCTATCTCAATATGCCAGCACGGGTGGAGCCACTGCGAGGCCTCCACGCCATCCAGCTGGGATTCCTATGTGGAAGCCTCCCTATAGTCGTATTACTGCAATTGACATGAATACGGGTGAGCATGCATGGATGATTCCAACCGGTGAAACCCCGGATCGGTATAAAAATAACCCGGCACTTGCCGGCATTGATATTGGCAATACTGGTACTGGAGCGCTTGTTCCGATGGTGGTGACAGCTAACATGCTGATCTATTCGGATGCCGCTAGTGATGGCACGCCCATGCTCTACGGCATCGACAAAGCAAGCGGAGAAATCATTGGTGAAATCGAAGTGCCCGCTGCCAGCCGCTACGGCATGAGCTCCTGGGTCCTTGATGGGTATCAGTACATTATATTGCAAACTGGTGCCACACTTACGGCGTTGGCACTACCGGGCGCTGCGGTGGAAGCTGGCGGGGCACACTAAACGCAATAAAAACTGGGCTAGACAGAGAATAGTTATGAGAGACTTAAATGATTGATTACTATTTATCCCTGATCTCTCCCTGGAGTTATCTGGGGCACCAGCGATTACTTGAAATCGCCGAACGCCATCGAGTTTCAATTAATATCTGGCCCGTAGATTTCAGCGTGATTTTTCCAAATAGCGGTGGCTTGCCTCTGCCTAAACGTGCACCGGTTCGTCAAGCCTATCGCTTGCTGGAATTGCAGCGCTGGCGCGACTTCCTGGACTTGCCATTGATAGTTGAGCCCAAGTATTTTCCAACCAGCGATAAATTAGCGGCTGCAATGGTCATCAATTTACGGGAAACCCAACCCGATGCGGCGCTGGTTTTGGCTGGCGCTTTTTTGCGTGCATGCTGGGTAGAAGAACGTGATATTAGTGATTCAGAGACATTGCTTTCTATCGCTGCAGAATGTCAGCTGGACGGGAGTTTGTTATTAAGCCAAATTGATGAGGCGCTCCAATTTAGAACCAGTGACAGTCACAAAGCACTGGAAGTGGGCGTTTTTGGCGCGCCAACATTTGTCTTTGAGAAGCAAATATTTTGGGGTCAGGATAAATTGGATTTCCTGGACCGAGCTTTGGAACGCTAATTCTTCGTTAATAAGTCCCGCTAATCTTTAAAGACACCACACGACCGCGGCTACTGCACTGGTCCTCGATTTCCTCGATTATACCGGTAGAGATACGTCCAAGATATCGCGTGCGCTCGCGGCACTGTAGGTTGTTGCTGGTATCTCTGGCATCGAAGCGAAATGTAGTCCCGCCGAAGGCGATAAACTCGAGAAAAACGGAGATATTGGGCTCCCCAACACTACTGACCACATCATCAATATCGTAACGTTTCTGGTTATCATCGAAACGATTACTCCAACTGGCACCATAATTCATATTCCATTGTGGTAGATCATGGCGGGCACTAAGGGTCCAGCGGCCACGACCAAAGTTGGCGAACCTTCTCTCAATCCCCAAAAAAGGATCCGTGATATTTGAATCGGCCACACTGAACTGCGATGAAACCAGTAAGTTGGGCATATTAATCATATTCATTCTTACACTGGCATTAAGACGGAGGCCGTACATGGTGCCGTCACCAATGTTGCCGGCGGCAGATTGGAGGTCATCTTTAGATGGCGAAACATCAATGCGATCGATCACGTCGTGATGGTCATGATAGAAAATATTAGCATCCACCACACCGGCATCATTTGGCAGGCGGTATTCGGCATTGAAGTCGTATTTCCAAAACCACATCTGTGTAAGGTTCGCATTGCCTGCTAGCGTATTGGAATCATTATCTTGCTCATCAGTCGAAGCAACAAAATCATTGAAACTCAACTGAGAGACCCTTTTTTCTATGGAACCACGGAGTTGTAAGGTGGGGGTCAAATCGAAGCGATAGTCCACTTTGGGTTTTAAAAAATCGAAATCGCGCTTTTTCGACACGTCACCGGATTGGCTAATCTCAGAACTTTCATACAATAAAGTGCTTTCCAATGACATTCTGGAATTAATAACCCAGTTATGAATAGCAAAAGGTTCGTAGCGAATTTCTTTGACTTTGGAATTGGCATTGGAGATGGCAACCGGAACCAGGCCTCCATAATCTGGCGATGGAATTCCGGTGGTATCGCTGAGACCAAGCGCTAAATTTGAGTCCAGGGTTGTCTGGGCGCGCTCTGCACCGAATTCTATATCCTGATTTTCGAATATATCGAAAGTATAGGATCCGCGGATGATTTGCTCTTCGAAAGTACTGCTTGAATCTAGAAATAAATTCTTGGTTTCGGAGCCGTCAGCGGCAATTTCATACCGCTCCCGTGTGGCAGTTCGATTATCCTGATTGGATATAAATAATACTTTGAAGCGGGAACCCTGCTCGGATATGTATTCGTAATCTCCACCAATCTCCCAATTATCCCGTTCTCCGGGTATGTCTTCGCGCTCGCTCAATAGGCTATTTGGCGTAGTGGTAAGATCGCTAGTCTGGCGAAATAAATCTGTCGGATTGTCATTCTCGGAATATAGTGCATTAAAGCGGGCACTGTTTTTGGCGTTAATTTCATATTCCAGATTCGCGCTGAGATCTCTGCTTAGCTGGTCTGTAATTCTGTCTTCGCGCACTATGTCATTAGGCGAGAAATCACCCAAAATACTGTATTCATCACTTTCAGAATGGCTGTATCTTGGTTCTGCAACAGCGCCTAAAACAAAATCCAGATTGCCAATCTTACTGCTATAGGTAATTGAACCACCGGGTTGATTTTTTCCGTCTCGGTATCGATCCATGTTCGCCTCATAGGAGACGCTGGAGTCGGACAGTTCTTCAAATAGAACCACATTGACTACCTGGGCACTGCCGCGTACATCGAGGTCCCCCGAGGTGCCGCGAATGAGCTCAATATAGTTTACTTGTTCTGCAGATATCCTGCGTAAGAGATTTCGGGTTTGATTGTTTTTGCCCGCAGTCCTTTTGCCGTTGATCAAGATTTCACTGCTGCTGCTGCCGCTGCCAAAACCACGTCCTCCGCGGTCACTACGGCCACTATTACCACCATTAGGTCCCCCGCCTGTGGTTGAGCCAACACCCGGAATTCGATCTAGCATGTCGCGGGCATTTACCGGTGCATATTCTGTGAAATAGGATGCTGGAAACATTACAGTGGTGTCTCCATCTGCGTTGCCGTCCTGGGCAGCGGCAGGCTGGAGCATATTCGCAAGGAGTAACAGGGAGACGTATAAGAGTTTAAAAGTGTTGGAGATGCGCATCAGTTGGCTGTCCATCGTTGTTAGTTCAAGTGCTGGTTTTAGGATGTAAAGCTACAATTAGGTAAGCGGGTTAGGCTGGTTACAGCTCGCAGCGATTATAATTGCGTACGCATTCTAGCCCAACTGGCTGGAGATAAATGTTACAAATTATGATATTTGTGAAATTTATTTATTTATTTTCTTTATTAAACAATAAGTTAAATAATCTGGAAGAAATCGAGGTTAGCCGTATTCCTTTTCACATGCAGTTTTCCAGAAAGCGCCTATGCTACAGAATCCGCAATCATAAGTTTCTCCTAAATGGTATTCTCGACAATAAACCCGTGTTTGGTTAGCATTCATAGAACTGTGACATCAACACAGACACTATTAATTGATTATCCGAACGACATTGTGCCAATGGGGACTAAATGAAGCGTCGAACTTTTCTCTCAGCGACCTTAGCCAGTGGTGCTTTGCTGCCCATTTTGGGACATGCACAAACTGAACTTTCAGCTTATCAGGCAAGGGATTGGACCGGCGCGAATCCGTTGATGTATCCAGATCCTGATATTATCGCTCTCGATTCACGCTTTCAGCGTTACATCCTCTTTAATACTCCTATCCAGCGTCACCATACTGGCACTTTGTGGGCCGAGGGGCCGGCATGGAACGGTGTCGGTCGCTACCTGGTATGGAGCGACATTCCCAACAACCGTCAGCTGCGATGGATTGAGGAAGATGAGCGCGTTACTGAATTTCGCAATCCATCGGGGAACAGCAATGGAAATACATTTGACCATGAGGGGCGTCAATTATCTTGTGAACACGGTGGTCGCAGGGTAGTCCGATACGAACAGTCCGGCACTGTAACCGTTGTTGCCAGCCACTTTGATGGGAAACCGCTGAATTCCCCAAACGATGTGGTAGTCCACCCCGACAAAAGCATTTGGTTTACCGATCCACCCTATGGAATTCGGGGAAACTATGAAGGCAGCCGGGCCGATGTTGAATTGCCGCTGTCTATCTATCGTGTCGATGGGGCCTCCGGTCGGATCGACAAAGTCACCGACGACATTGGTGCGCCTAATGGACTGTGTTTCTCGCCTGATTATGACCTCCTTTATGTGGCAGATACCGGTAGTGGTCGTGAAATTCGTGTCTGGGATGTAAATGGAGAGACATTGGGTAATGGCCGCCGTCATGCGGAGCTGTCAGCACTGGATGGTTCTGAGTCGACGACCTCAGCAGACGGTATTCGATGTGATGTTGATGGCAATATTTGGGCGGGTGCGCGTCCTGGTGTGCAGATAGTTGCTCCGGATGGCGACACCATTGGCGTTATCCGTCTCCCTGAAGTTTGTGCCAATGTGTGCTTCGGTGGCACACGGCGAAATCGTCTTTTTATGACAGCAAGTCAGTCACTGTATTCTGTTTATGTTGGTGTGCGGGGAGCGGGGATCGCATAAGGCCTGTTCTCGCGGAAGGCTGGGTGTTTTAGCTATCTAGTCAACATCCAATTTTGTAAAATCAAATCGGCTAATGCACTCCGCATCAGCAACGGGTAGAATGCGCCACAGTATTTCCATTTGATCATGAGTTTTTCAGCCCGTTGAAAACAGAATTCTTAGGCAAGACCCTCTCCGGCATTTTCACAATTCCTTCTGGCATCGTAACCTGCTCCGCACCGATTATTCAGTTGATTTTCGACTCCATACCCGAGGTGGGAGTACTCACTACCAAGAGCATAGGTCCCGAGCCTAGATTGGGCTATCGCGAACCTGTTCTAACTCAATATGAGCCTGGTTGTTTTCTAAACGCAGTAGGGTTAACTAACCCCGGCGCACTGGCTTCTGCTGAGTTAATGTCGCAGTTAATAATTCCCGAAGATCGATTTTTGTTGATATCCATCTTTGGAGGCAGTATCGAGGAATATGTTGAAGTGGCGAAAATCATGGCCCCCCACGGGGATGGATTGGAACTTAACCTGTCCTGTCCGCATGCAAAGGGCTATGGCATGGCAATGGGGCAAGATCCTGAACTTGTAAAGAACATAGTGAAAGCGGTCAAGGCGGCTGTGGACATACCTGTAGTCGCCAAGCTAACTCCCAATGTGCCTAATATTGGCGAGATCGCGATGGCCGCCGCCGCCTGGGGTGCCGATGGGATTTGTGCGATAAACACTATGGGACCTGAGAGCTTCAGCAGCCAGGGTCACCCGGTTCTGAGCAACGGTAAAGGCGGTGTATCGGGCAAGGGAGTGTTGTCTACCGCGTTAAAGTGTGTGAAAGAAATATGCGTTAGTGTTCAATGCCCTGTAATCGCCTGCGGCGGGATAAGCAGTGCGGATAATGTGCGCGCTTTCCAAGCTGCCGGCGCATCAGTTATCGGTGTTGGCTCAGCGCTGACTGGTATGAACAGCGATGAAATAACGGAATACTTCCAGGTATTAAGCGCTGATCTTGCCAATGGCACAGAACATGCTGAGGCGTTGGTTCGCTACGATATTGATATGGATTTTAGGCCAGTAACGCTGGTCGAAAACAAACTAATAACTGACGATATCTCCATCCTGACTTTTGATCGTAAGGTAAGTGTGCAGGCGGGTGAATTCATTTATCTGTGGATTCCAGGTTTGGGAGAGAAACCATTTTCTGCACTGACCGATGATCCTTTTTCCCTGGTAGCAATCAATCTTGGTGCGTTTACTGAAGCGTTAATCAGTCTTGAAGTGGGTACCGAGGCTTATGTGCGAGGTCCCCATGGTAATGCGGTGTTACCGCCGAAGGATAGAAAAATTATTGCTGTGGCGGGCGGCACTGGACTGGCTGCGGTGTATCAAATTGCCCGGGATTTTGGCAATGCCCAAATATTCATCGGTGCGCGTACTGAGGAGCGTCTGTATTTCCTCGATGAATGTGCTGCCATAGGTAATCTGCATATTGCTACCGATGATGGTAGTCGGGGTCATCATGGTCTCGTCACTGAATTACTGGCAAAGCAGTTAGAATCAATGTCTTCTGAAGAATTGGATACGCTGATATTTTATAATTGTGGGCCGGAGCCAATGGTGCATGCAGCGGTGGAAGTACAGAGAAAATTCTGCGGAGACAATCAAATTTTCAGCGCAATCGATTATCTAACTAAATGTGGTGTGGGCATCTGTGGTGCTTGCGGTGCCCCTGACGGTAGAAGGCTGTGTGTCGATGGTCCGTTTCTAAATGCATCGAACAGCTAGATAAGATTGCGCGGGCTGAAATGCGGAGATTATACGTGAAGAGAGACGAGGCTCCGACCTAATTAATTGGATTGAGGGGGAGTCTATTCTAGACCTAGAGCACAATAGCTTAAATTCCTTGCTGAAATAAGCACTTATTGAGCTTGATCAATAGCTTTGAGCTCGGTAATCGCTGCTACTTGACTCATATTAGTTATTTAAACCCATTTTCAGATTTAAAGGCTGGTAGCCATTTAGCGTTGGAGTCAGCTTAAGAGCTCTTACATCTCTAATTTCTGGACTATACAAAATTGATATATCAATAAAAGCTTATTTAATTATTGTTTTATGATGTATTATAGGTAGACGAAAATTTATATGGGTGTGAGTTTACTTAGAGTCAAAGATGCTATTTTTAGCTCTTTCACCTAAATTTCTAACAGCACGGAGAGCAATATGAGTATTCTTTTTAAAACGCGCATTTGGGCAGCCCTAAGCGGCGCTGCAGTGCTTGTGTTTGGGCTTCAAGCTCAGGCGCAGGATCAAATCACTTACGCAGATCACGTAGCCAAGATTATTAATGAAAACTGTGTGGTTTGTCACCGTGAAGGTGGCATCGGACCAATGCAGTTCGAGACTTTTGATCAGGTGCGCCCTTGGGCTCCTCTTATTCAGATGAAAGTCGCAAATCGGGAAATGCCTCCCTATGCATACGACCACGGCATTGGTATCCAGGACCTGCAAGGCGACTGGCGCTTAGCACAGGAAGATATCGATACTATCGTAAACTGGGTAGACCAGGGTGCGCCACTAGGTAATTGGGGCGACCGTGAGCCATTGGTAGCTGATATTGCAGACGTTGATGAATGGAACTTTGCCGGGCAGTTTGGTCCTCCGTCATTGATTATTCCGTCAATTGCAATCGATATTCCTGCTAATGGAACTGATCTTTGGCACAAGCATCACGTTCCTACTGGAGTGACTCAGGATCGTTGCATCCAGGCAATTCAGGTGAAACCCCGAGGCGATGCCAAATCGGTGGTTCACCATGCTAATTCTGATGTTGAGGTTCTCAACGAAGATGGTGAGTATGAGAAATACGGCCAATTAACTGAATACGCTATGGGTAAATGGGGTGAGATCATGCCTCCTGGTGTATGCCGCACAATACCAGCCAATTCTCGTGTTGCTTGGGATATTCATATGTTCCCAGGAGGGGTCGGTGGCGCTGCGCAAAACAAAGCGGTTTTGGATAACGTTGTTGAAATCGGTATCTGGTTCCATGATGAAGATTTCATAGCGCAAACAGATCCCTACAAACAGGACTTAAGATTGTACGGTATTAGAGGGGGCTACGTGGGTGGGCAGTTAATCGTTCCTCCTAACGGCACAACGATGACACAGGGTTTTCACTCTTTTGACCACCCGGTTCGAATCGATAGCTTTCAGCCACATGGCCACCTGCGTATGAATGCGGCTTCACTGGAAATTTTCTATCCGGAAACTGGTCGAACTGAAGCGATCAGCCAGATTTCAAAGTGGAGTGCTACTTGGCATCACAGCCACTTGTATGAGACTGAATCAGCGCCGTTGTTGCCAGCTGGTGCGGTACTGGTGATCAAGCAGTGGTATGACAATACAGCCAATAACCCCAACAACCCTGATCCTGATCAATGGGTCTTTGGAGGCAGTCGTACAGGTGATGAAATGTCACACGCGTGGATAGCTGTTACTCATCTTGACGAAGAAGGCTATGAGGGACTGCTCGCAGAGCGGACAGAAGCCGACGTCGATTAGAAGAAGCATTTGACTACTCGGGGGGCCGGTTAGGGAGTAATTCCTGCCGGCCCTTTTTATTTGTGGCTTTTGTAAAACATGGCGCTAACTCGCATCTCCCAATGCTCTTGAAAAGCTCGCCCATTGAAGGTTACTAGTTCTGCTTACCCGCGGCGGCCCAAATTGGTGCATGTCAAAATGCTTCTAAGTATTTTGGCTGATCAGTTAAACTCGGTGTTTGTCTTCACTGTCAAAGGTGGATAAGCTGAGGCTTTCCTTAAAACATAGGATTTACTCCCAAATGACTCACCTTAACCGACGGCGCTTTTTACAGCTAGCCATCGCTGCATCGACTGTGGCAGGCAAACCACAATCAGTCCTGGCACAGAGCACCAGTGTTCAAACTGTAGCTGGAACCGGAATCGCAGGGTATCAGGCAGAAGGCTCCGCGGGCTTACCTGGCCCAGAAACACCCGTGAATAATCCTTATGGTGTCATCACCGGCCCTGACGGTGCACTGTACTTCTGCGAGGTAGATACTGGGCGCACACGACGTTTGGACTTGGCAAGCGGTCGACTTACAACCATCGCCGGAAATGGCGAGAAAGCTTATTTGGGCGATGGAAGCCAGGCATTGAATGCTTCTTTTTCTGCGCCGCACGAAATCCGATTTGATACCCAGGGCAATCTTTTTGTAGTGGAGCGGGATGCCCATGTGGTGCGACGCATAGATGGCCGTTCCGGTTTGGTGTCTACTGTAGCAGGTATCGGAGAGGCGGGGTACGCAGGTGACGGCGGGCCAGCAATAGCTGCTCAGCTTAGACAGCCCCACAGTATTGCCTTCGATGCCATGGGCAATTTACTTATTTGCGATATAGGCAATTCTCGAGTTCGTCGCGTGGACATGTATAACGGGATAATCTCCACTCTGTCTGGCACGGGTGAACGCGAGGCTACTCCGGATGATGGTCCGCTCGTGGGAACACCACTGCTGGGGCCTCGCTCACTGGATACTGACCCCGATGGGAATGCTTATCTGGTGCTTAGAGAGGGTAATGCGGTATTCAGGTTGGATTCAGAAGCCGGCACCCTGCAACGAATTGCTGGCACTGGTGAGCGTGGATATACTGGTGATGGTGGTTCTGCCGACATAGCGACATTCAATGGGCCAAAGGGGATTGCGTATTCAGTTGTGGATCACAGTCTTTATATTGTCGATACAGAGAATCATGTTATCCGCCGTATGCGACTGGCATCGGGGCTAATTGACACGGTACTTGGCAGTGGTGAAAGAGGGGATGGGCCCGATGGAGACCCACTTAGCTGCAAGCTTAATCGGCCCCACGGTGTATGTGTTCACGAAGGCATCGTATATGTAACAGATAGTGAAAGCCACCGAGTGCGGGCAATTACCGGGTTATTTTAGAAGTTTAAAACCAGTAATAGGAAAGGCCGGTGGGGATAAACCACACCGGCCTTTTTTAACTTACCGAATCTCCAGACTAACTAGTCTGCGTCAGTCGCTTCACGCTCTGAGAGAAGTGCTTCATAGCCTTCATCGTCAAGGTGAGTGATAGCTAACCAAGCGTGTGACATTTCATCACCTGTGCGACTGCCCCCAAAGACCCATTGATCAGGATCAGGGTTGTTGGGGTTATTGGCTGTATTGTCATACCACTGCTTGATCACCAGTACCGCACCAGCTGGCAACAACGGCGCTGATTCAGGCTCATACAAGTGGCTGTGATGCCAAGTAGCACTCCACTTTGAAACCTGGCTGATCGCTTCAGTTCGACCAGTTTTCGGATAGAAAATTTCCAGTGAAGCCGCATTCATACGCAGGTGGCCATGTGGCTGGAAGCTGTCTAATCGAATTGGGTGGTCAAAAGAATGAAACCCCTGTGTCATGATGGTGCCATGAGGAGGTATGATCAACTCTCCGCCTACATAGCCTTCTCTAATCCCATACGATGCTAGGTCTTGCTTGTAAGGAGCCACCGTCTCATAGCCCTCGTCATGGAGCCAGAGCCCGAGCTCGACTACATTATTCTCAATTATCTGACCCTCTGCTGTTGGTCCAACGCCACCAGGAAATAGATGTATAGTCCACTTGACGCGTGAATCTTTAGGCAAAGTGCGACATACGCCTTCGGGGATGACTTCACCCCATTTGCCCATGGCATACTCATTCAACTGGCTATGGCGCTCATACTCTCCATCTTCATTTAGTACTTCGACGGAAGTGTTGGCGTGGTGTACCACCGCTTTAGACTGGGCTTGTGGCTTAACCTGCATCGCCTGGATGCAGCGATCTGAAGGATTATCGATTTGATTGTAGGGCGAGTGCCACATGTCATTGCCATTAGCAGGGATGTCTATAGGAGTTGACGCAACAACGAGATCAGGTTTGCCGTAATCTTCGGTGAAATTCCACTCATTAGGGTCCCTAACATCAGCTATAGGATGTGATCTATCACCCCAATCGCCAAGAGGCGCACCCTGGCTTACCCAGTTTACGATAGTATCGATATCTTCCTGTGCTAAGCGCCAGTCGCCTTGCAGGTCCTGGATGCCAATGCCGTGGTCGTATGCATAGGGAGGCATTTCCCGATTTGCGACTTTCATCTGAATAAGAGGAGCCCAAGGACGCACCTGCTCATAGCTGGTGAATTGCATAGGGCCGATTCCACCTTCCTGATGACAGACAACACAGTTGTCTGTGATAATCTGGGCGACATGATCAGCGTAAGTAATCTGTTCCTGTGCCTGTGCTTGAAGCCCAAACACCATTACTGCGGCGCTAGTCAGCAAGCTTGTCTTTTGCATTATTCTCATGCTGTTCCCCTTATAATTAAATTATCACCTGTTACATCTAAAAGGATAAGTGTGCCTGCTTTAAAAGTCCACCATTTATGCTAAATATAGCCACTTTCTTGTAACAAATTGCAACTATATAAGAGCGCATTACCCTAAATTGGCCGGGATTGTACCGACCAAAGCAAGTAAAATCAGGGTGATACAGTTATTCTTTGATAAATATTACTCCAACAGCACTGGTCGCCTTCCGAGCTATCCGAGCCTGCGAAGGTATCCGCTCTGGTGCGCAAGATATACTCACCTGGCGCTGAAAAGGTAGCAGTGACGTTTGCCACGCCGCTTGGGCCAGCAACGTTCACCCGATTAGGCCCCTGGTTTCTGGCTGCACGCCTGCCCCGGGGTGAATCTAGATCCACCTCTTCCGGCTCAGGGGTTGATGCGTGTCTGGTGAATTCAACCATACCTGGACCCTGGTGGTGAAACCACATCACTCCAATGTCCAATGGCTCTTCGAAACGGGGATCAGTAGGGTCTCGATCTGAGCGATCAATAACATTTGCCGTCAAAGTTACGGGATCTCCCACAGATACTGAACCCTGATAATCTTCCACTCGGGCTAGCAGGCCAGCAGAAGTGTCGCCGTTCTCGCCAAAACCCGCCAGGGGCTGCAAGGAACCCTGGGGTCTAGGGAGTATGAAGTCGAGTTCGTAAGCGCCAGCAGTGCTTCGCCCTGGTACTTTCAGCTCCTCTCCGTCTTCTGAAATGAGATGCCACCAAATGTCTACATCGGTCATATTTGCAGGAACAGTTACTGTAAATACTCCAACTATATGACCTGGTGGGAAATGGGTTGGCTGCATGCCATTGAATCGTGCTGGTTCAATGTAATTTCTCTCGCCCACAGGAATATCCACAGCGGCCTCGGTACCTCGATTTATCGCACCAAAAGAATAGGATACTGTGTCATCTTCATTGGCAGTCCAGCCTTCCATGACAGGAATTATAGCGAAACCATCAGGGGGTGCCAGCGTCAATAATAATGGTGGTGAGTCCTGAGCCTGCACTGCCACGGCTAACAGAAGCATAGCCAGGTTAATGAGTATTTTGTGAATCTTGTTCATTGGTGTTGTCTCCAAAATGTTATTGCGAATAACTCCGTTAATTTTTCCAGTAATATTACGTTCGTAAACATTCTCTGGCGCACTGTACTACTTACAAGGGCTATACCCACAATAAAACGGAGGATTATCGCCATTGGATACAGAGTCTAGCCATGTGGGGCCGACATGTAAATTATAAGATGGCAATGGTTGCAATTCGTTGCATTGCCAAGAAAATTGATACACGCTCAAGTTAGCGTGTATCTGAGCGTTCTCAAAGCGCAAACGGCGGGCTGCACCCGGCAACCAATCCCGGTAGCAGCATTAACCCTTCATAACCAAAAAGACTAATCGCGCAAGCTAAATGTGTAAACTACATTGCCAGCAGCGACCGTCATGTACTGTTTACCATCTACGGCATATGTCATTGGCGCGGCATGCACTCTTCTTCCCAGCGAGATATGCCACAGTTCATCGCCTGTGTTGGCATCAAGTGCGTAGAAATACCCGTCAACGCTACCGCTTAATATTAGGTCACCAGCCGTGGTGGTGATACCGGCAGATGAGCGAGGCTGCACTGGAAACTCCCAAGCTATGTCGCCCGTTGCTGGATCAATAGCCCGAAGGGCGCTGTAATAAGTGTCCATTGGGCGCGTATAAGAACCACCGCCTCCGGTGAACCGTTCACCCCGTTCATACTCTTCATCACGTTTTACGTACCGCTGTTCTGCGTCGAAGGCATTGACATAAAACAACCCAGACTTTGGACTATAACCAGGTGACCACCAATTGGTAGCGCCGCCAACCGAGGGTGATACGACCACCCCTTCATAGGTTGGAAATGTGTTAGGCGCTCGTATAGGTCGGCCGTTCGCATCCAGGCCCAGTGCCCAAGTTTGGGTGGCATAGGGTTTGCCTACCAGGAATTCACCGGTTACACGGTCCAGGGTGTAGTAGAACGCATTGCGATTAGCCCACATTATTACCTTGCGCATCTCGCCTTCATATTCGATATCAGCAAGAATTGGCACCTGGATAGCGTCCCAATCATGCACATCATGTGGGGTGAACTGAAAGTACCATTCCAGCTCGCCGGTATCGCCATTCAGTGCCAGTGCCGAATCCGAGTAGAGATTGTCACCTAGTCGCGCATCCCCGTTCCAGTCAGGTCCTGGGTTGCCAGTGCCCCAATAAATCAAATTAAGTTCGGGATCATAGGAACCCGTTATCCAACTGGCGCCGCCACCGGTCTCCCATGAATCACCTGCCCAGCTCGCCACATCGGGATTGTCTGGTCCTGCTATGGTATAGGTGCGCCACTTACGGTCACCCGTTTCTGGATCGTAGCCATCAATAAATCCGCGAATCCCAAATTCGCCACCAGCAATACCAGTTACCACCGTGTCTTTGACAATCAGCGGTGCAGCGGTTTTACTGTATCCGGATGCGTAATCAGCAACTTCCACGTCCCAGAGTAAATTGCCAGTACGGGCATCTAGCGCAACCAAATGGGCATCAAGTGTACTCATAAATAAGGTCTCGCCCAGTATGGCAACGCCCCGGTTGTTGCGACCACAGCAAATGCGCAGATCTTCAGGTAGATCGTGGTTATAGCGCCAGTATTGGCGTCCAGTTACCGCATCAACTGCTACCACATTGCTGGGAGCCTCAGTAATAAACATGATGCCATCGACAACCAGTGGCACTGTTTCCGCTCTATCGATCACCGGTATTTGATAAGACCACTTGAATTCCAGATTGCTAACATTTTCAGTATTGATTTGATCGAGAGCACTATAACGCTGACTGCTCAACGAACCGGAATACATGAGCCAGTTTTCAGGCTCGTCGTTTGAATTAACCAATCGGTCCCAGGTCACTGATGAAAAATCTGGAGTTATGACGGTGGCAAAGGGTTCTTCCTGCGCCAGAGTCTGCACCGAAGACATGAATACAAAAAACAAAATCACAAGGCGTTGCATGATTAATTCTCCTTTCGCAAAGAGAAGAGATAGGCAACCAGGTCGTCTAACTCGCTCTCGGCTAGTGTCTGTAAGTAGCTTGGCATGGTCGAGCTCTGAATGCGCTCGAAGGACGCTATTTGATTCTTGGGTAATGACCACAATTCTGAATTTCGATCGATGACCCGCAATGTGAATGTGTCTTCATTCATTCTGAGTCCTTCGACCGTGGAGCCATTCTCGAGTAACGCCTTGACTGTCCACCAGCGCGGCAGTACTTCTTCATGCGGACTGACAATGTCTGACATTAACTCATCTGGGTCACGACGCTCGCCAACCCGGCTTAGATCCGGTCCGAGTCTGCCACCGTTGCCACGGATCATGTGGCAGGTGCTACAGCCACCTTTACTTGCATAAAGGGTCTGACCGTTTGAAGCGGAGCCCGGCAGGTTGATATTGGCAGGGTCTGTGCTTAGTGAATCGACGTAAGCTACCAGTTGCCAAACAGTTGGATCCGGTGTGTCTGGGCTTAAGGGAAGCATCGCTGTGCCAGCTATTCCCTCGCGCAGGATTCTATAAATACCTGCAACGGTGCTGGCCCGGGAAAGCCTCCCCGTTAAATCAGGTGCGCCAGTCTCATCGTTGCCTTTTGCGTCTTCACCATGGCAGCGGGTACATTGACGCTGAAAATAACGCTCACCAAGGCGGACATCGACTGCCGTATCGTAAAGGTTTCCTGCATCCTGTGCGGATGCGGCGAAGCCCCATAGGCCAATGACCAGTAGTTCTAATAACAAGGCCAGCTTTAACCACACCCTGAAATTCCAGATCATATTGCCTCCAATTTTTGTTTTTATTGATGGTATCTGGAAGGTTACGAATCTGATAGGCAAAAGTCCAGTCAATCAGTGAAAGCAGTTCCGATGTGTATTGGTTGATTCTCAGCCTAAAACCCACTACCGTTGCGGATACGCGCAATTCAGCACATTATTGAGAGACACGGTTTGCAAGACATATCGCTTTCGGGCGACAGATTAAATGAAGACCAGGCATTGGCTCTGGCTGATTGTGACGACACCGCGACATTGGTTGATGCTGCTGGCGCTCTGCGTGATCAGTATCATCGCAATATAATTACTTATTCTCGTAAAGTTTTTATTCCTCTGACGCATCTGTGCCGTGACGTTTGCCACTATTGCACCTTTGCCCAAACTCCGAAAAAGCTCCCCCAACCGTACATGCAGATCGAGGAGGTGTTGGAGCTTTGCCTACAGGGTGCTGAAGCCGGATGTCAGGAAGCCTTGCTCACGTTGGGTGAAAAACCCGAACTGCGTTATAAAGCGTCACGGCAGGCTCTGGATGACTTAGGGTTTGCCACCACACTGGATTATGTAAACGAGGTAGCGCGAAGAATATTGGCCGAAACGAGCTTGTTGCCTCATATAAATGCAGGCTGCATGACGGGTGATGAGATCGCCGCCGCTCGAAAAGTCAGTGCCTCCATGGGGATTATGTTGGAATCTGCCTCATCGCGGTTGTGTGAGAAGGGTATGCCACATTATGGCTCACCCGATAAAAAACCATCCATTCGGTTAAAAACCATTGATCTGGCAGGTCAGGCTTCAGTGCCTTTCACCTCCGGAATTCTGATAGGAATTGGCGAGACCAGACAGGAGCGGATCGAGTCGCTATTGCTACTGCGTACATTGCATGAGCGTCATGGGCACATTCAGGAAATCATCGTGCAAAATTTCCGTGCCAAACAAAATACCAAGATGGCCCAGTCTCCGGAACCGGATTTGAATGATTTGCTGTGGACAATCGCGGTGACAAGGTTGATTTTTGGAGCCGAAATGAATATTCAGGCACCACCCAATCTTAGTCCTGGTGTATTGCCGCAATTGGTGGCTGCAGGTATAAATGACTGGGGCGGCGTGTCGCCGCTGACACCGGACCATGTGAATCCCGAAGCGCCTTGGCCACACTTGGACAAATTAGCCAACGAATCTCAGGTCGCGGGCAAGTTTCTGGAACAAAGACTGACGATCTACCCTCGATTTGCTGCTAACCCCGAACGCTGGTTGGATTCTGCTGTGCAACTTTCAGTTTTGAACCAAAGTGACGGCAGTGGCTTTGCTCGACGAGACGACTGGACTCCGGGTGCAATTCAGGCGGTTCCTCTCGCAGAGGTTCGGCTGATAGATAAACCGGCAAAGAAGGAATCAGTAACTAGGGATGTTGGAAAAATTGTAGAGAAATGTGTAGCGCAGGCTCCGCTCGAGCTGGACGAAGTTGCCCGATTATTCGAGAGTCGGGGTGCAGATTTTTCTTATATCACCCAACAGGCTGACTTGCTTCGACAACAGGTTAATGGTGATGAGGTTAGCTACGTAGTTAATCGCAATATAAATTACACCAATGTTTGTTATTTTAAATGTCAGTTTTGCGCCTTTTCCAAAGGAAAATTCAGCGAGAACTTGCGTGGACGACCCTATGATATCAGTGCACAGGAAGTTTCCAGAAGGTGCAATGAGGCTTGGGCTCGAGGTGCAACAGAGGTGTGTATGCAAGGGGGCATTCACCCAGATTACACCGGCCAAACTTATCTGGACATAGTACATACGGTCCGCGAGTCCGTGCCCGACATGCATATCCATGCCTTTTCACCGCTGGAGGTTTGGCAGGGGGCTGCCACTCTGGGAATCGGGCTGGAGGAATTCCTGCAACGCTTACAGAGCGCGGGGCTGAACACATTGCCTGGTACTGCCGCTGAGATCTTACATGACGATGTACGCAAACAAATCTGTCCGGACAAGTTAAATACGGCAGAATGGTTGCAAGTCATGGAGGTAGCCCACAAGGTGGGGTTTAATACTACCGCCACTATTATGTATGGGCATATTGATACGCCACAACACTGGGCTAGCCATTTACTGCATGTTAGGCAGTTGCAACAACAAACCGGTGGGTTTACCGAATTTGTTCCACTGCCTTACGTTCACATGGAAGCCCCGTTATATTTAAAGGGTAGATCGCGTCGTGGCCCTAGCTTTCGGGAAGCAATCTTAATGCATGCTGTAGCGCGTCTGGTGTTCCATGGGCTGATTTCTAATATCCAGTCATCCTGGGTAAAGATGGGTGCTGAGGGAGTTAAGGCCTGTTTGAATTCTGGTGCTAATGACTTAGGGGGAACCTTAATGAATGAAAGCATTACGCGGGCTGCTGGTGCCGACCACGGACAGGAATGGTCTCCGGGGTTAATTGAAGAAACCATTCGTAATATGGGAAGAGTGCCTCGAATGCGAAACACGCTGTATGGAAATGTATCTGAGGAACGTCGTAATGCGGCATTCAGTGCTGGGCGACTTGCGGAAATTGAAAACTCATCTGCAGGCAAGTTGCAAACCAACAAACGATTGAATAATCTTGCCCAAGTAGTCTAAAACTATCGATCTGCTGTAGTAAAACTGTGGCTTGCGTCGGAGCTCTAGCATTGTTTGCCTATACTAGCACGCAAACCGAATTGCTCTGGCATGATCGAGGAAATCGGGAAGTATTGAAATATGAAGATAGCAGTAACTGGTGCCAACAGCAGCGTTGGTTTGAATTTGATGACTCATGTTTCTGGAGAGAGTGAGCTCAGCATAATTCCCGCAGTGCGCTCGGCCCGAGCTCTAGCGACACTGCCGGTAGCCTCGCAGGTTGATGCCAACATAATTTCCTATCAAGATGTTGATGAAATGGCTAATTTATTTACTGGCGCTTCCTGTATTGTGCACTTGGCTGGCATTCTTATCGAAGGAAAGGGCTCGACTTATGCAAGTTCCAATATAGCGGCAACCGAGGCGGTGGTTAACGCGGCCCGAAGAGCAGAAATAAAACACCTAGTTTTTATAAGCGTTGTTGGTGCCAGCCTTGATTCGCCAAATGCCTATTTCAGGTCGAAGGCATTGGCGGAGAAAGTCGTGGAGGAGTCCGAGATTTCAGCAACAATCATTCGCACACCCATTTTACTTGGGCCAAATACAGCAGGAGCGCGCTCACTGGTTGGATCTGCAACTAAATCTCGAGCCAAGCTTTTGGGTGGAGGGCGTTATTTTATGCGTCCGCTTGATGTTGACGATTTGAGCAAGGCTATTCTGCAAAGTTGCAAACGCCAGGCTAAAGGTGTAGCGGTGCATGAGTTGGCCGGCCCAGACTCGATATCTTATTGCGACCTAGTCCGACAAGTTGCAAAGTTACTGGGAAAAGATGTGGTCATTGGTACTATACCAATTTGGAGTGCTAAATTAGTTGCAGCAATTAGCAGTCGACTGAAAGGAGGTGGGATTTCACCGACTGTGATTGATGTCATCACGATGGATGAGGTGGTGCAGAGCAATGCAGATGTTGATATTGGTATTGCACTGACTCCCCTAAAAGAAACATTGGAAAAAATATTAACAGTACGGAAACCGTCCTAATGAATGAGTCTGAAACCGAAGAAAGCACAGCATCAGAAAACAACGAGGTAAAAGCTCCACGCAAGTCCAGTGCTTTGCAACGATTTATGTTTCTGGTTCTTACCGCACTGTGTTTTGCGTATTTGTATTATCGCTTGAACGGTGCGGCAATGAGAGAAGGGCTATCGCTTGCTGATTATATGACTGAAGTTTTCGCCAATGTGCAATGGATTCCCTGGTTACTGTTGATGATGGCATATTCAGGTTTCTATTTTGTCATTGATACGTTAGTTGTAACTCGTTCACTTAACTGGTTTATCGAGAAAATTCGATACCGGGATATTCTTCCCATCCGAGCTAGCGCTTATATAATTTCCATTTTCAACGAGCAGATTGGTAAAGGTGCCATGGCTTATTATCTCAATAAGCGAGATCAGGTGCCTGGCTGGGAAGTTGGTTCGGTGATGTTGTTTATCATGTTTTGCGAAATGTTCTATTTATTGGTGTGGGCCGCTATAGGTTATGTATTCAGTCGCGATACGCTACCTGAGGTGTTTGGCCTTATTCCTTACATAGCGGCAGGCGCAGCTTTAGTGCTCTGCTTATGGATACTTTACTTTCAGGGAAAAATATTACCTGATAGTCAAATTCGGAACCGACGCTTGCTGCATGCTTTCAAATTGGCTAGGCCATGGCATTATGGTGCATTCTTTTTATTGCGTTCACCGGCTTTAATTTCTGCAGTTGCGGTTTATACCATTGCTTTACGCCTGTTCGGTATCGAAATTTCTTTTGTTTTATTGTTGGGTTATTTACCTGTGATTTTTTTTGCTGCCACAGTGCCAACTCCAATGCGAGCCGCAGCAATCACATTCTGGGTTATTCTGTTTCCAGAAAATGAGGGGCAAATGGCAGCATTTGGCTTCGTGCAGCACAATTTCTTCATCCTGTTTAATGCGGTGATCGGCTTACTTTTTTGGCGTCGCGCACAGCGGGATCTTTTTATGAATCCCCCTGAAAAGTCGTGAAGTGCTTTGCTGAACATACGCTCGGTTGTCTAATCAAGGGTGGCTAATTTTCTAACTGGCATTCGATTATTGCTGACTATTCCGAGCGCAATGGCTTTCGCACGGCCCGAATACATGTCAGCGTTTTTATTGTTAGCGCTGTTGATTGTTGCTATTGCAACTGACTATTTTGATGGCATTGTGGCACGCAGAGCTAACACGGCATCCGCCAGAGGGCAGATTTTTGACCATTCCACGGATTTTTTGTTTGTCACCTGCAGTCTTGCCGGTGCTGCTTATGCCGGCATTTTAAATCCATTTTTACCTGTTTTTATCGTAGTGGCATTCTCGCAATATGTGCTGGATTCTCATTTTTACTATCGAGAAAAACAACTACACATGAGTTATCTTGGTCGCTGGAATGGTGTTTTCTATTTTGTGCCGTTGTTGTTAATTGCGTTGTCCAGGATTGATATGAATGTGGTAGTCAATGATCTTTTTCTAGGTTTGATAGCCCTATTGGGTTATCTGTTGTTACTGTCTACTGTAGCCTCGATCATAGACAGGGGTATAGCACCACTGAGAGTTAAACACTGACAAACCCCAAGGGGTTAATCAGGGTGGGGAAAATCTATGGGGCTCATGGTTAAGCCAATGCTACATGTCTAAAGTCAAAACCGCAGAAATCTACTACGGGTGGAAAATAATTGCGGCAATTTTGGTTTTACTAACCTTTGCCAGCGGGCTGAGTTTTTACAATCAAGCGGTGTACCTTAATGCGCTTGCTACGAATCCGGCATTCACGGTACGGTCTGTTTCTTTCGCGGTTTCCATTTTTTTTCTCAGCAGTGGTATTGCCGGATTGTGGGTAGCGAAATGGGTGCAGGATTTTGACCCTCGTCTCAGTATTATTGTCGGGGCAGTGATCTCCGGGGGCGCCTTGTCTTCACTCGCTTTGGTGAAGGAAGTCTGGCATCTTTATCTGGTCTATGCCGTTTTTGGAGTTGGTTTCTCCGCCTCGTCCCTAATACCTGCTACTACGTTAGTAACGCGTTGGTTTCAGAAAAATAGAGCTATCGCATTATCAATTGCATCAACCGGTTTGTCCCTGGGTGGGGTGGTTATTACCCCGATTAGCGTGGTTGTTGTTGAGACACAGGGTTTATCCCGGGCGGCTCCGATTTTTGGAATACTTTATTTAATTGGAGTAATACCGGTAGCCTGGATATGGCTTCGACCTAGCCCGGAATCGATGGGATTAAGAATTTATGGTTCTTATGATGCCACGCGGCTCGATACTAGTCTGATTAATCAATCGAAAAAGAATACACCGATTCCAGCGGCGGTCGGTGATACTATGTACACTGATGGAACCTCTTTGGGAAATGCTAGCCGGAATCGCTTTTTCTGGGGAGTCAGTATCGCTTATGTTTTTCTGATGCTGGCGCAAGTAGGAGGAATTGCCCACCAATACGGTTTAGCCAGAGAAATTTTGACTGACGTGCAAACAGCGGCTACGGTGGCAATTTTGCCAATTGCCAGCATTATCGGTCGCCTGATTGGCGGTTGGTTAGTAGAACAAATTTCTATCCGGGTTTTTTCGATTGTGGTGATGGTATTGCAGGTGATTGCGTTGAGTCTGTTAGCCGGAGGTTTCAGTGCTATTAGCTTGGGCATTGGCCTGGCACTATTCGGTTTGACGGTTGGAAATTTATTGATGTTGCAACCGCTGTTAATTGCCGAAGCATTTGGCGCCAAAGACTATGCTCGAATTTTTTCCATATGTAACCTGATGTCGTCATTGGGGACAGCTTCTGGACCCGCGCTGCTTGGACTCATTTTCACGGCGAGTCAAAATCAATATAGCATGCCCTATGCTGTTGCGGCCCTGGCAGGGCTAATCGGGTTGTTTTCATTCGTTAGTGGTGGAGCGATTGAACAGCGGTAGTTTGCGACTTCAGAGGCCGATTTATAATGGTGTGCAAACTGTGTGGTGTTGAGCAACAGCCTTGACAGCTGCTGCAGCGGAATTGGTTACAACTGGTTCCGATTATGATGCTAGAATTGGGTTCGCCATCATAAATTGATACTTGGATTGATACTGAAGCTGGATAGAAATTATTGTGAAGATTTTAATGGTTTACCCACAAATAGATGCTCCCTTGGGAACCAATCATGGCATTGCCTCTCTGGCGGGTGTACTCCACGCCAATGGCCACGAACTGGACCTTATGCATGTATCTGAGAAATATGAGCCTGTGCCAAGCAGTGAAGAGCTTATTGCTTACATAAAACGTACAAATCCGGGGCTAATTGGCTTCTCCGCCATGTCGCAGCAATATGACTGGATTGTGGGCATGAGCAAGGCAATTCGGCTTGAAATGCCTGAATTTGTTCAGGTAATCGGTGGCGTTCACTGCACCATGGTTCCTGATGAAGTACATAAATCCAAATTATTTGATTATGTTTGTGTGGGAGAAGGCGACTACGCCTTACTTGAATTAATGGATGCGTTAGAAAATGGAAAACCAACGCAAATGCTGGCTAATTTCCGATCTTGGATAGGAGATGTCCCTGTAGTTAATCCGGTCGCGCCCTTTCCGGATTTAGATAAACTGCCGCCTCTGGACTATAACGTTTTTGATATGGAAGCAGTTATGGAAGAAACCCGAGGTTGGATGGGGATATTGACTTCGAGAGGTTGTCCTTACAAATGTACCTATTGCTTTAATATTGAAATTGTTGATCAATATATTAAAGACGGCGCGGCAAAAAATGTTAAAGACTTTCTTCGGCATTTTCCTATCGATGTAATGATGAATGATTTGAAAAAACTTAAAAATGAAAATCCGCAAATAAACACATTTATTTTTGATGATGATTTATTTACGCTGAATACTGATTACGTTATTAAATTTTGTGATGCGTATATTGAACATAAAGTTAATATCCCTTTTGTAGTAAACGGACATGTAAACTGTTTCGAAGAAACCGCGGCCAGTGCACTTAAGGCGGCCGGCTGTATTATTGTCAAGTTTGGACTCGAATCAGGCTCTGCTAGAGTTCGCAGGGAAGTGTTAAAGCGCTACATGAAAAACGAACAAATTGTGCGGTCTTTTCATGCCGCCCATGCCTTTGAATTACACAGTTCTGCTTTCGTCATGTTTGGCTTGCCCTATGAATCTCGCGATGAAATTATGGAAACCATAAGGCTCTGTGCAGAAGTGGAAATGGGCAGATTTAGGTGGGCATTATTTTTCCCCTTTAAGGGCACGGCCGGCTATGAAATAGCCAAGCCACTAATAGATGAATCGAAGATGTCAGGAAAAGGGAATTACTTCGATGGTTCCTGTCTAAACTTTGGACCTGAACATGATCTTTTTCTGGATAAGCTAAGCAGCTTGTGTAACTGGTACGTAAATGCTGAAACTAAATGGGACTGTGCGCCGATTTACAGAAAATTGGTAGACAAAGTAGAAGCAATGGATCGAAGCACGTGGCTGGCAGAACGGGATGACCTGGTTGCCTATGACAGAGATTTGTCAGAGGAATTAATAGCTCAAAATAAAATTCATTACACCATCCGTTATTCAAACGTAATGGGCGTAAGGTCAGACTACATTCAACAAGAAAGAGAACAAATGGCAGCGGGTAAGTTGGACCAGGCTGTGGCATACACACTTGATCAGAGCTAAACGCTACCCATGCCCAAATCAGTTAATACCCTGGCTATTCGGTGTCCCAACTGGGTTGGCGATATCGTCATGGCAACTCCCGTTATTCAATGTTTAAAGGAAAACCTCCCTGAAACCAGGCTAATTCTCTGCGTGCGCCCCTACGCAAGGGGAATCCTGGCAGACAATCCCAATGTGGATGCAATCGTTGACTGTGACGACAAGAGCTTTTCTGGGCTCAGGAAGTTACGTCGTGCAATGGAGCATTACAGGCCAGATGCTGGCTTGCTATTGACCAATACAACAAGCTCTTTTCTTGCTTTTAAAATGGCAGGAATTTCTCAAATATATGGTTATAAGAGAAATTTGCGGAAACATTTCCTATCCGGTGGTCCTATCCCGCAAATACTTGGCGGGAAGGTTGTTCCCGAACCAATGCAGGACTATTACCTGAAGCTTTGTGAATTCCTGGGGCTTGTGTTGCCAAATAATCCACGTCCCAGATTGTTTGTGTCCAATGAATTGCAGCAGCATGGCGATGATTTGCTAAAAAACTTTGGTATTAAAAGTACTGATTTTCTCATCGGCATAAGTCCAGGGGGGAGCTTCGGATCTTCAAAGTGTTGGCCTTCAAAATATTTTGCCAGACTTTGCGATTTGTTGCAGAAAAAGTATGCGTGTAAAATTTTATTGCTGGTAGGGCCGGGAGAGGAATCTATTGCGCACAATATAGTAAGTGAAAGCTCGGCAAGTATAATTAGCACAGCGGAGAAAACATTAAATTTAGAAGAGCTAAAACCTACCATCAAACGCTGCGACATTTTAATTACGAATGACATCGGGCCTCGCCACTATGCAGCAGCATTCGATATACCGAGCATCGTGCTCATGGGCCCCACCAATCCTGTTTATACTTCCCGGAACACCGAGAATGCTGTAGTGCTACGGAAAGAGATGTCTTGTTCCCCCTGTCATAAAAAGACTTGCCCACTTGGTCATCATGCGTGTATGCAGGAAATAGTGCCTGATTTGGTGGCTGCAGAAGTTGCAAAGATAATAGCTAGGAATAAAAGTTGAAACCTGAATTTTATATCGAGCAGTGGGGGCAACAAAAAAAGACACCCAACGCAGAATCTTTAGGCTTCCTTGCTGAGCGAATTGCTGCAAATTTTATAGATCGTTATTTTTACAATGACGAATATGAAAGGCAATACATTGATTTACTTTGCGAGATGGCAACTTTTTTTGATGATCCGAAATTAAATCAACTCGCAGCCAACGCAATTTTTGGTACCGTTGTTGAGCGCCTTTGTGACGATTTTGAGGAATTGCAGACCGAAACATATAATCGCTTGATTTCACAGGTAATAGCTAATATTCGCTGCAATCGGAAAGGCAATAAACTGCATAAGCAGCTTAGTAAGATGGGCCTGCACACCGAAGAGGAAATCTACCAGCGAGTAGAAAACAATCGTGTAAAGCTGGATGAAAAATTACCCGATAGTTTTAAACCTCAAAAAATAATCGTTTTGTCTCGAGTAACTATAGGAGCTGATATAGCGGTTACCAGCGTGATTTGCCAACGAGCTACCAGGCTTTTTCCGGAGGCTAGACTCATCATTATTGGTAATGGTAAGTTGGGTGAAGTTATGTCCGATATCCCTAATACTGAGGTTCGGGAGCTACAGTATTCTCGTCGTGGGGGCCTTATAGAAAAATTTAATGCCTGGTTGAACCTGCTCGATGTTATTCATAAAGAGGTTTCCGATTGGAATGAAGAGCAATACCTGGTGCTGGACCCTGATTCCAGACTTAGCCAACTAGGCGTACTTCCAGTGGCGGGCGCTGCTAGCTATCGGTTTTTTAACAGCCGTGGGAAGCCCAGTTATCCCGCTAGGGCATCCATTTCTGAGTTGACTAATGTCTGGCTTAATGCAATTTTTGGAGAAGAAGCATTTTTCTATCCCAAAATTTGGCCCTCAAACCTTAATATTGAGTGTGCGAAGTCATTTATTAATAAGCTTCGGGCATCAGGAGGTCATAAAATTGTTTGCATCAATCTGGGGGTGGGAGGTAACTCAAGAAAACGGCTTAGTGGAGATTTTGAGATAAGTCTGGTATTAAAACTACTAGAGCAGACTCAAGTTAAGGTGCTGCTGGATTTGGGCTTTGGTGTAGAAGAAAGGCAGCAGATGAGTGCGATTATTGAGGAGGTTGCCGCCTCAGGAATTCATGTTGCAAGTAGTACTTTCGCAGACCTCGATGCTGCAGATGTTAAAGCTAGTCTTGTTGGTATCGAATGCAGTATCGGACAAATCGCTGCTCTGATAAGCCAGAGTGACGAGTTTATCGGTTACGATTCAGCTTGCCAGCATATTGCTGCAGCACAGGGTGTGAGAACCTGTACTGTTTTTGCAGGCAGCAATAATGTAAGGTTTATTCGACGTTGGCGCGCTTGCGGGTCAAATTTGAATGAATTAGTTTTCGTTGACACACTTAGTAAATATAGAGAAGTAAACACATCAGAGGTAGTGGCGAGGATTTTGGGGGCACTTAGATCTGCTTAGTGTCCACCCGCTCTAACTTAACCTAAGCCTTATCAAGTACTTTATGAAGTCGGGAGAGAAATAATGAGAAGCACTGCTTTGCTCAAGAAGATGTTTTACTTGTTGGCTGTTGTATCAGTAGCACAAATAAGCTCAGTATCCGGCCAGGTTAATGATAATGCCCGATTAAACCGGGCTATAGAATTGTTGGAGAATGACCAACCCGCTTTCGGTGTACTGTCATTTGATTACTCTTTGAACAATGCGCGCTCGATGTCGCGATCAGGCCTGGATTTCATCATTATCGACATGGAGCATAGTCCTTTCGATATCGAGCGGTTGCGGGAATTTCTTCTCGGTATGACTGACAAGCGGATGATTTTAGAGAAGGGCAATCTGCAGCCAAACGTTGTGCCGTTTGTTCGTGTGCCAGCAAGTGGTGGGCAGGATATTCTTACGCAGGCCAAGCAGGTTTTGGATGTTGGTGTATTTGGCGTGATGTATCCTTCCATCAGCACGAGAGAAGAAGCCGAGATGGTGGTAAGAGCAACACGCTATCCTCAACTCAACGATGCGCCGGATTACGAACCGGCTGGTTTGCGCGGTAGAAATCCTTCTAATGCCACGTGGTATTGGGGTGTTGGCGACTATCATCAACGCGCTGATGTTTGGCCCCTCGATCCAGTTGGTGAACTACTGGCTATCATTCAAATCGAAACACCAGAAGGTGTAGCAAATATTGATGAAATTATTTCTGTGCCTGGGGTAGGAGTCATCTTTATTGGTCCGTCAGATTTGAGTACCGCAATGGGTTATACCAGCCCGGCTGCACCTGAAGTGGAAGCGGCAATTCAAACTGTGCTTGATAGCTGTCTTGCTAGCGGAGTTCCATGTGCCATTACCACAGGGCAGGACACTGTCGAACAACGGATACACGAAGGGTTTCGCTTTGTTACAGTAGGGGCAGATGGGGGGCTATCTGCAGGGACAGCTAATGCGTTGCAAAGGGGTAAGGCAGCTGAAGGTCGATAATAGACCCGGTGTTTTTGAATTCCTAGGCTAGACGGGTTTGCCGCCTCAGGCTTCGGCACTTTGAAGTGCTTCCATAACCAGTCGAGTGAGGGACTTGGTGGCTGCGAATTTAACTTTGTTTAGGGCTTCCACGTAATATTTCAATAGATGAATCGGACAAAGCTGGCTATAAGCTACGTCAAGCTCACATATTATAGACCATTATAAAGGGGATGCTGGAGCATATAGCGCATTTTTATACTTCAATTTTCTTAATCTGAATTACGCAAGTTCAGAACAACGGTATCAGTAGCGTATCAAGGGGATTGTTATGGGGGTTAATTAAATGCTCCATCCCATTGCTGTCTGCGCCTTAGCGCAAGACCCCCCCAATATAACTGGGTACAATATAACCCAAAGCAGGGTTAAGTCGCTTCTGAATTTAGGCAAATAAAACAAATAATTTCTCGCGGACTGGTTTTACGGTAAATTGAGCTACGTTAACGTCAAGTTGGGCCAACAGTTTAATTCAGCCAGTGAGTGGTAAAAGCATGCTAAATTTTCCTCAACCTCCTAAAAGTTATGGGTCGGTATACCTCGAGGATACTGATAAATCACTACCAAAGAAGATTAATCTAAATACGCGGTATGCGATGTTTAGCACAATCGCCACTGGTGGAAAATCATTGATCAAGTCTTGCAAGGATTTACATCTGTGTAGATTTGTTTGTTACAAGACACTGCGCCCTGAATTTGTTGATGATGAAGTTGAACAACAACGCCTGTTGCGTGAGGCGCGAGTTTCGGCAATGTTACAACATCCGAACACGGTGCCTACATACGAATTGGGTCGGGACAGCAAAGGACACTATTATTTTACGATGAAGCTTGTACACGGGTATACCCTGCGAGAGATACTCGATTTTCGCGAGCGTTATGATCTAACTCAATTAGTGGATGTCATTGTTCAAATAGGCCAAGCGCTGGAATACGCACATACCCATGGTGTGGCCCACCGCGATATCAAGCCAGAGAATATTTTGGTTGGTCCTTACGGTGAAGTTTTACTGTTGGATTGGGGCTTGGCTAAAGTATGGAATGCGGATGGGTCTACTGAAGAAGACCTAGTTTCAGGAGACGCATCAGAAGGAGCGTTAACCATTACCGATCATGGAAAGCTGCAGGGCACAGCATCCTACATGTCTCCGGAGCAGATAAACAGAGATCACAGCATCAATCATCGGACTGATGTATACAGCTTGGGTGCAATTCTTTACGAGATACTTACCGGGCGCACTCCTTTTGTTGGAGAGAAAGTCCATCAGGTGATAAGCAGTACACTGAATGATGATCCACTGACTCCAACGGAGATATCGAGTCAACATATGCCAGCTGTGCTAGAGCAAGTGGCAATGCGCTGTTTGCAAAAAGACCCTGACAATCGATTTGACTCTATGGCCCATCTTCTTCGAGAGCTACAACAGGATTGGGCGGCAGATTTAATGCGGCCCGCTTCTAAAATTACCGAGTAGTTGGGCGTTACAGATGCTGCTCTGGGTATAACTAGGTAAATTCCCAGCTCGTTGAATTTACTGTTTTTCTAATTTATAGTCTGCTCAATGTTGATGGAATGAAATTACTCACTGCCCTGGTTGAATGCCAGTTAATAGGGGGATTTGATTGTATTTGTATTGCTCTCTGGCGCCTAAACATCTAAGTTATGCTAATGGAATAATCGACCGTGGCAAAATCGCATTAGAAAACTAAGGTTATTAATGAAGACTAAATTTAAAGATGTAGCTTTAACAATTTGTTTGACGATGCTGATTGGAATCTTTGCGATATCGACAAGTTTGGCTCAAGATGGTGGGGTCATCCGTACACCGGATGGGAAACCGGACTTTAGTGGTATTTGGCAGGCTATAACATCTGCGCACTACAATATTGAACCCCATGCCGCAGAAGGGGGTCCTCACCCCGGGCTTTTTGGCGCGTTGTCTGCTATTCCTGCCGGGCTTGGAATCGTGGAAGGTGGACAAATTCCCTACAATGAACAAAGCCGCAGACAACGAGATGCGAACAGAGCAGCCGCACTGGAGACTGATCCGCTAGCAAAGTGCTTTATGCCTGGTGTCCCCCGAGCTAATTATTTACCATTTCCATTTCAAATTGTGCAATCTCGCGATGTTATTCTGGTCGCTTATGAATTCGCTGAAGCTAATCGCATAATGTATGTGGATCAGCCAGAGCTGGAATCACAGGTAGATGCGTGGATGGGGCACTCAAATGCCCACTGGGAAGGTGATACATTGGTAGTTGAAGTCACGGGTCAAATACCTGATTCCTGGTTTGATCGAGCGGGTAATTTTCACAGCTATGAGATGGTAATTGAAGAGCGTTGGTCGCCCGCTGGTGCGAATGTGATCACGTATGAGGCAACTATTACAGACCTTAATACATTTACCCGCCCATGGAAAGTCAGCTTTCCCCTATACAAGCGATTGGAAGAAAATATGCAGTTGCTTGAATTTAAATGTGCTGAATTTTCGGAAGAATATTTGTATGGCGAGTGGCGCAAAGAGGGCACGCCGATTGGTACCCCCCCGCAGTAGGTAAGCTAGATGAAACAAAAGGGGTAAAAACTGTGACGGTATCCGCATAAATAGCATGATTTTGGGCACATTTTTGGAGAACTTAAGAGAAAAATTGAACAAAACCTTGGTATTGGGAGGCAAGGAGAAGCGGGGAAGAGGTGTTATCCTACAATATCAATAGGTTTCTACCGATCAACAGTAGATGGGTAAGGCCGAAATTCACGAATCCGGCCACCCATTGGCAAATACTTCAATCCCGCTAAGGCAGCAGGACGGACGCTTGCTGGAATAGTTCTGCCAGCGGCTACCAGTTATTGCTTCAGTTTTACGTCCATCTCTTCTTCTGGATCGCCACGAAAGATAATATAACTGATGGTGTCTGTGTCGATCTCGTGCCAGCCATGGGGCATACCTTTTGGGATTATGGCAATATCTCCGGGTTTTACTTTTTGTAATACACCACCGCGAATTTCACCCCTTTCCATAGTACCTAACAAGCTACTTTCGCTGACTTGTTTGTCGATAAATTCGCCCCCAGTCACCATAGTGCCTTCGCCGGAAACCACGTAGTAAATTTCATCCAGAGAGACGTGTGCGATACCTGTTTCAGTAGCAGTGACCTCGACCTTGCTGCGTTGAACGACTGAAACGCCTATATATTCCTCGCCCACATCAATATGGCGCAATACGATATCACTGACGGTTCTACCGGCTTCAAGGTTGACCAACCCTTGTTTTAGAGTTGCATCGACTTCGTCTTTGGTCATGATGGTCGATCCGCCATCTTGTGCAGAGCTTGCTAGCAGCGAAAATCCAGCTACTACGGCCACCATGATTATTTTCATTAATTTTTCCATCTTGTCTCCTTTGACGCACTAAAAAATCGACTATAAGTTTCTTAAGGGTATTGTGTAAGCTGCACAGCTTGGCAGGATTCTGAGTAATCTACAATAATGAAAACGGCACAGATTACCGGTATGACTTTGTTTATTGCCTTTGTAATTCAGCAGCAATCCGCTGCACATCGTCCAGCACTCTCAATAGATTGCCGCTCCACAATAAACCAATATCTGCTTCGCTGTAACCTCGTTTCACGAGTTCAAGCGTGACATTAAGACTTTCAGAAGCACTATTCCAACCTTGGATGCCACCACCACCGTCGAAGTCTGAACTAATTCCAACGTGCTCAATTCCGATAAGTTCAACAAGGTAGTCGATGTGATTCACGAAGTCAGCCACATTAACTGGCGGTGCAATAGTATTTACCTCGCTTATTATTCTAGGGGCAGCCAGTTGGCTAATTTCGTCCATTTGGGAATTATAGATTGCTCGGTCAGCAGCATTCAGCCTGTTCCTTTCTGGAAATGAAAGTATTTCATACCCTAAATCTGCAGCAATGCTTTCATTTAGACGAGACAGGGCTTCGGCATTACGCGTGTTTTTTCCCGCATTCAAGTAGCTTTTGAACGCAACTGTTTGTACTACGCCTCCATTTTCCTTGATTCGTAGAAGCTGTTCATTATCCAGATTGCGACTGTGTTCGCTTACTGCTCGAGCTGAAGAATGGGACGCAATCAGTGGCGCTTGCGTAAGATCAAGCATCTCCATGATGGCCTCTTTAGAGGGGTGTGAGATATCAACCATGATGCCCCATTTGTTCATTTCTAATACAGCATCGCGCCCCATTTGGCTAAGGCCGTTGTGCAACCACACGCCATCTCTTTCTCCAGTATTGGAATCAGAAAATTGGCTATGGCCATTATGCGCCAGCGACATATAGCGGCCGCCACGATCATGAAAATCTTTAATATTGCTCATATCCAAGCCGACCGGATAGGCATTTTCAATTCCGATCATGGCAATTTTTTTACCAGAAGCATTAATTCTCCTTACGTCATCTGAGGTAAACGCAATCTCGATTTGGTCGGGTGCTATTTCTTCAGCCAGGCGGTGTATGGCGTTAAATTTATCGATTGCATTGGCATAGGCTGTAGCGTAACCGGCTGCGTCCAGGGTTCCCTGGCCGGTGAAAACAATAAACCAGGCTACATCCAGCCCACCTGCCTCCATTTTAGGCAGTGTGACTTGGGTATCCAAATCCATAGTGTAGTTATTATTTGGCGTGAAATTGCTGGTGTTAATATCCGCATGGGTATCGAGTGTAATAACCCGCTCGTGAATTCCCCGCACCCTTGCTATTAACGCCTGTTCAGACTCCGTACTTTCAGATTGCTGGGCTGTGGACGTACTATTCGCGCCTGCTATAGGGGTATCTTCGCCACAGGAAAGCAGTAAAGAATAAATAAAGAGTATAACCAGGCGGGGCGAGGAAATTAATAATTTCATAATGGCTCACTGTATCGTTCGGATGGCTAATATAGAGTCCACTGATGTACCTATAGGGTCTTTCAGCAGGTACCAGTATATATTTTGTTGTAGCTAATTTAGCACTTCAGATTCTTAAAATAAATCAGGGTGAGTTAATTCCCAAGTTCGGGCATCGGAACATGAGCTGAATTGCTGAACATTGTGGAATGGTTACTCTGGCTTGCACTGATCAAAACTCTACTTAATACTTAGTTGTATACAGATGCGCTACCTTGCATCAGTACTTTTACAACAGCAAGAAGAAAAAAAGCCCGACCATACAAAGCAGACCGGGCTGTTGATATAAACGCTGGAATTTACTAGTCTAAGGCATCGTAATATCGAATGAAGCCAAAAAACATTTCATTCCAGGTTTGTTCCCCCCACGTAATTTCGATTGTTGGATCCGGGTTGAACGGGTTCATTTCTGAATTGTCGAAAGCACCTTCAAACACCATCTCAGTTCCTGCTGGGACGAATCTGGGTTCGATAAAATCATAAGTTTTTTGCCAGTTGAACTGATAATTTGGCACGTTTAGGATCATTTCCTCGGACCCATCAGGGTACTTCAGAGTGAAACGGGCTTCCTTGCCACGATAGTGCATGTGCGGGCCGACCATTGTGAGGTAAGCGTCATTGCGAAATAACTTGGTGGCGACAAGCTGATGATCCTCAACATTAGCAGGAATGTGCAGGTCCATTATCGCAGCCGAACCGCCTAATATTGCCTGGCGTGGCTCTTCATCATACAAATACAAGCCAATTGAAGAGGCGTCAACAGCCTCTCTACCTGATGTGGTGTAGTGTAACTGCAGCATTAATCCACCACCGACTTCTAACGGATAGCCAGTATCTTTTGGGTATAGATTAAGTTTGTTGCCCGGAGCATAGGCGCCAAGTCCAATTCCCTGATTTAAAATTTCAAATTGATTCACGCCACCAGGGCCGTATGAAAAAGCGATAATATGATGCAGTACGGAAGTATCACCGGGTAAGAATTCAACAGCCTTTACCCAAATGTCATCGTCAATATCCAGGGGTATTTGCAGATTGCGGTATTCCACTACACCGCTAGCTGGAATGGACTGGGAGGGAATTGGTACGATAATATCCGGCTCACCATTTGACCAAGAATTCGATGCGAGTTCGGTCATAGTCAGCGGATCGGAGTCATCATTATTGATTGATCCATTGTCGATCCAGTGAACTAAAGTTTGGGTTTCCTCTGGTGTTATGTGATTTATATTGTGGAAGTTTTTCAGGTAGTCATTGTCAATTTGGCCTGGCGGCATGCGTTTTGTGTACAGGGTTTCCCTGATCATAGGAGACCAGCCTTGTACCATTTGATGGCTGCTCATGGCAAACGGGGCAATACCCCCTTCCTGATGACAAGTCACACAGCGTGCTTCTAGAATCTGGGCAACTTCCCGGGCATAGGAAATACCAGCCGCCTGGTGCACATCGCGCGATTGAAATTGAATCGCACCTCCCTTGCTCACAGTTGCCGCAACCGTGATCTCTTCACCGTCTAGCATGGATTGGAGGGCATCTTGCAGGTAATGGTCTCTGGCTCTGCGGCGAGTGCTGCCCTCGGAAAACCGATCATTAATCGCTCCTCGGTACAGTACTTCTTTGCTTGAAGGGTTGATAATAAGGGCCTCAAAGGCACGGGTAATACCTAACTCTTCCGCTACTAGTTGGGTTTCGTCAATGAGTATGGGGAACTCTATCTCCGCATCTTTTGCTGCAGCGGCGATAATTGCCTTGTCTTCAATTCCTGAGGAATTAATCATGAAAAATTTAATTCGGCTTTCTGCGAAGTGCTCTGCCACCTTGGCTAGGTCAGAAGCAACATCTTCTGCTACCTCGCTACCCCCGTCGTGCACGATCAATACAATGGCGTCTCGATTGGAATAACGAGTCAGCTGATGGTATTTGCCTGTATGGTCGATTAGTGAAAAATCACTGATCCGGTCTGCGGCACTGGCTGAAACATTAAGCAAAGCCGTTAACATAGTAGTAGCTACGTAGTTGACTCGCGTTGATATTTTGGACATTTCTGATTCCCTTGAAATTGAGTGATTGGGTCGTTAGCAGGAAATTTCAGCTGCGGATAATAATTAGTTATTGCCGGGAATGCTTCCTGTAAATTAAAAAGCTTCTCTATTTTGAATAATCAAACAGCGGTTTTATCATTAATCCATAGAAAGCACCTCTGGGAAGAACGGAAAATAGGTGTCAGAGGCACCTTAACTATAACAAAGATGCCTGATAGGCCAGGGTGCTGTTACAATTAAATCTTGATTTTCATTACAAGGGTTTGCTGGCCTTGGTACGATTGGTTGTCGGGTTCAGCAAACAAGTAATATAAAGGTATATTCGATCTATGAGTAAAGTATCAGGCAAGCATCGATCAGAGCAGTGCAATCTGAGTTTCAATTCAGGGTGTTTTCTGCGGGTTCCTTTAGCGTTGTTCTTCATGCTTACAATCAATTCAACAACAGCAAGCGAATTGCATATAACGCATTGCTTGTTCGGGTGTCCAACTGGCGCGTCGCCGAACGCACAACTGGTGATTAGATCGATCTATGCACTTGCCTACAATTACGAGAACAAGGTTGCAGATTGGGTGGCATATAAAGTCAGTGTAGATTCTATTGGGATAGCTACCAGCTTGTCCCGGGAAGCAGTCGAGGACGGCTTTGTTGATGATACTCTCGATGCAGCAGATTTTGGCATTCCAGAGGAGGATAACGACTTGGGTCTTTCAGCTTTCGTGCCAATGGTTAGTTTTGCAGGCACGCCGTATTGGAGTGACGTTAATTATTTGACAAATATTGTGGCTCGTAGTTCTGCCCTGAACAGGGGAGCCTGGTATGGGCTTGAATGGGCAGTGAGAAATCTGGTTAATCGTGAAGGGCCAATTTATGTATTAACCGGGCCAATTTTTCGTTCGGAAAGTGAACCCCGGCAATTGCCAACAAATATGCCACATAGGGTGCCGGATGCATTTTATAAAATACTTATTTCTGAACAAGGCAGTAATTCGACGTTTATATTTGAACAGGATTTGCCAATACATATACACCACTGTCAACAATTAAGCTCTGTTGAGGAAGTTGAGGAATTAACCGACTTGGATTTCTTTCCTGCACTGGGGCAGCTTCCCAATGAAAGCCTGGAACAGGAACTGGGATGTAATTGATTCTTCAGCTGTCTCTGGTTTCGGAAATAAGTACAATCGTGAATGGTAGTTTGAGACTGCTCAGACTCATTTTTACAAACTAAAGGCGAATTGGTGCCCTGTTATTTTAGGGCAAATGGGGTAAGGAATTATGAAAAGCAGAATTTTGCTGTCCTTAGGAATACTCTCTATTGTTGTTACCAGTTTCCACTGGGTGATTGCACAGCAAGCCCCGTCAGTGTGGGATGGCGTGTTTACCGAGGAACAAGCTAGGCGAGGCGAAGTTGCCTATGGGGAAAGTTGTTCTGAATGTCATGGTGCGTCTCTGGCTGGGATTGATATGGCCCCCGGGCTGGCCCAGGGAGATTTCATATGGAATTATGATGGAATGCCTGTGGCAACCTTGTTTCAACGCATTCGAGACACCATGCCTTTGGGCAATGCCGGGGCGGTCAGGCGTTCGGAAAAGGTAGATATACTCGCCTTTGTCATGGAGAAGAATACATTTCCAGCGGGAAGTGAAGAGCTGCCCAGCAGAAACTCAATACTCAGCGGGATAACCTGGTTAGCCGTGAATCCAAATTAGTCTATTTATTGATGGGCATTAATTACTCAAGCAACAAAAAGGCCAGCAAATGCTGGCCTTTTTTTATCACGAAACAAAAATCAATTCAGTTCATTGGCTGGCCATGGTGCACCTGATCTTGCGGTGCTCAATGGGAGTAAACCTTGATTTAGAAATTTCTGCACCCGCTTTCCTTCGTACGTCTCGGTAGTGTAAAGATCCCCTTTGGAGTCAGATACAATGCTGTGAGGCGCGAAGAAAGTGCCAGGCTGCCTGCCGCCCTGACCAAATGTGCTGAGGACTTCAAGTGAGTCTCGATCAAGGATATGCACTTTCATATTGGAGCCATCAGCAACAAAGATGAATTCCTGATCCGCATCCCTGGAAAAAGTAATATCCCAGGTTGAACCTGACAGCGTCAATGGAGCCACCAAGGCTTCTTTGACGAAAGTTCCATCTGGGCGGAAAACCTGAATCCTGTCTGCCCCTCTGTCACATACATAGATCAGGTCATCAAGTGAAGGCTCCGCGCAATGCACCGGACCAACAAATTGCTGAGGAAGCGTCTCGCCTGGTGTATAGGTCACTCGATCATCAGAGGGGCGGTTACCATAAGCACCCCAATAACGCTTGAATGCCCCTGTTGATGCATCGACTACTGCTACTCTTTTATTGCCATATCCATCCGCAAAATACATCTCATTAGCTGCAGGATAAAAGGCAATTTCTGCGACACGCCCGTAGGAAGTCTGGCTATTACTGTTTATATCTTCGCCAGGGATACCAATCTCTCTTACGAAGGTTCCATCACGAGTAAAGACCAATACATGGGAATCACCGCCCCCATTTCCGCCAATCCAGATATCGCCATTAGGTGCTATCTCTAACCCATGGTTGGACTCAGGCCAGGTATAGCCTTCACCAGGGCCTCCCCAGGCATTTATAAGATTACCTTCGCTGTCAAATTCGATAATGGGCGGAGCTTGGGTGCAGCACTCGGCTCTGCCTGAATTCAGGGCAATTTCCTGATTCATAAAATTGCTGTCTTGGGTCCTGTGTACGATATACACATGATCTCGCTCGTCCACCCCAACGCCGATGGCGCGTCCAAGTACCCACTGATTGGGTAATGGCTGTGGCCAATAGGGGTCCACAATAAATTGCGGTGCCAGTCGATCATTATTCGCTGCAATGGCGTTATCTTGTAATCGACTTTGACCAAACCCGAGAGATAGCAGGAGGGTAATGGCTACAGCAGAATAGATTATTCTTTTTGTTGTGATTTGCATAATATTGTCCTGAATAGCTATTGAATTTAAGAAACTAGTCCTAACAAACATACACTAGCATCTATTGAGCGGGGGGGTAAACAGGAATTCACAAATTTCAGGGTGAAATAGACGAATTACCGGCGGTTGTGCATGGGGCCAAAAAAAGCTGCATCGAAGTGCTTCGACACAGCTTTTTCTTAGATCCAGATGGCGCAGGAGATATGGGCTAATTATAGCTCGTCTGCAGGCCAAGTAGGTGCGCGGTCTCGAACAGTTACAGGGCGCATTCCCTGGAACAGGAATTTCTGCACACGTTTACCTTCATAGGTCTCTGTAGTGTAAAGATTGCCTTGCAAATCAGTAGCGATACTGTGCGGGGCATAGAATAAGCCAGGCTGTCTGCCGCCATCTCCAAATGTATACAATACTTCCAGCGACTCACGATCTACGACGTAAATCTTGAAGTTCTGACCATCAGCAAGATACAGGAATTCTTGCTCAGTATCTGCTGAAAAGGAGATATCCCAGGTGGAACCCTGCGAAAGCGTGGCGGGTGTGAACTGGGCTTCTTTCACGAAGGTACCGTCAGTACGAAATACCTGAACGCGGTCCGAGGTTCTGTCACACACATATACTAAACCGTCATTAGAGGGTTCTGCACAGTGCACCGGTCCGGTGAATTGCTGTGGCAGTGGTTCACCGGGTGTATAACGCAGGCGATCGTCAGATGGCGTATTGCCGTATGCACCCCAGAAGCGCTTAAATGCGCCGGTAGCCAGGTCGACGACTACAACCCGCTTATTACCGTAGCCATCGGCTATGTAGGCTTCGCTGTTGGCACCATCAATGCCGATTTCTGCGACTTGGGAAAAGTGAGTGGTGCTGTTGCTGTCACGATCATTACCTGGTTCACCTATGGTACGGATGTATTCGCCGTCACGGGAAAATACCAGTACGTGTGAGTCACCGCCACCATTACCACCTATCCACACATCACCATTAGGTGCCACGTCAATGCCGTGGTTGGAGGCAGGCCACACATAGGGGGCGCCTTCGACTGCACCGCCCCAGGCGTTGACCAGATTTCCATCAATATCAAATTCAAGAATTGGTGGCGCGGGTGTGCAACACTCCGAAACACCTGCAAACAGACCAATTTCCGTGTTCATGGAAAACATTTCCGCCTGGTCCCGGTGAACCACAAAAATATGGTCTCGTTCATCAACATCCACACCAATAGTTCTGCCCATCACCCAGTGGTTGGGTAAGGGTTTGGGCCACAAAGGATCAACTAGAAATGCGGGAGCCAGCACATCATTATTCGCCGCTGCTGCTGGTTGCTGCATACTGAACTGGCCCACGCCGAGTGCAACCAATGCTACGAGTAAGGTAGTACCAATAATTAGTTTTAATTTTGTCATTCTCATTTCCCTCTACATGCCCATTTCCCGAGCCATATCACTTTCAGAGCAAGCTGGCAGTATACTCACTTCCACCTAGGCAGTATACTCGCAACTTATTTGTAGTGGATGTGTCTGTAAAAATTTGTCACATAACTCAAAATCCTTGCTGTCACTAGTGATTAGGAAGTTTTCCGAATTACTAGTGATTCCCGAATTGTCCAATTATCAAAATAAATAGTAGTAAACTATGAATATAAGTCATCGAACAACTACGTTCTTCGCTTACTCCAAACTGCTGCAGGGATTGGCTCTAGTCTCGCTGTTATTGCTCTCTACATTCAGTTCGGCCCACGATATTCCATCCCGTGTCACTGTATATGCATTTGTCAAACCGGAGGGAAACCAGCTAACGGCAATACTTAGAGTGCCTATGGAAGCTTTTGGTGAAATTAGTTTCCCGTTACGCGGCCCAGGCTATCTGCAGTTCTCTGAAGCCGAGTTCGCGCTACGTGACGCGGCTCAGGTGTACATTACCGAATCCATGCATTTTTATGAAAATGAGGTTGAGCTTACGGATAAAGAGTTGCTGGCGACCCGGGTTTCACTTCCTTCGGATCGATCCTTTACCAGCTACGAGGATGCACTCGCTAACGTCCAAAGCCCGCCTCTGGGTGATGATGTGGATATGTTTTGGCGGCAGGGAGTGCTCGATGTGCTGGTGCGGTACTCGATTGACTCTGAAAGCTCTGATTTTTCAGTTGACCCACAATTAGGAACGTTATCCAGTGCAACCACGACGGTGCTTCGATTTATTTTGCCGGAAAATGGCGCCGAGCGTGTATTTAACTACCTTGGTAACCCTGGGGTAGTGTTACTGGATCCGCGCTGGTATCAAGCAGTTTATCGCTTTATCAAAATGGGCTTCGTGCACATTCTGGAAGGTGCTGATCATCTGTTGTTCCTATTTTGTTTGGTAATTCCGCTGCGGAGTATTCGCCGTCTAATTCCGGTGATTACTTCGTTTACTATAGCCCATTCTATCACCCTCATAGGTTCGGCATTTGGTGTGGCGCCCAATGTGATCTGGTTTCCAGCTTTGATTGAGACGCTGATTGCCCTTTCTATTGTGTATATGGCTTTTGAGAATATAGTAGGAGCAAAACTTGAGCATCGCTGGCTGGTGACATTCGGCTTCGGTTTGATCCATGGGTTCGGTTTTTCATTTATGTTCAGCGATACGCTGCAATTCGCCGGGGGACACTTATTTTCATCACTGTTGGCCTTCAATGTCGGTGTTGAACTGGGGCAGCTCATGTTGCTTGTGTTGGTTGTTCCTGCTTTGAATTTGTTGTTTAAGGTTTTTGTTAAGGAACGGGTTGGCACTATTTTGATTTCAGCTCTGCTTGCCCACAGCGCATGGCATTGGATGCTGGATCGCGGCGACCAGCTTAATCAGTATCAATTTCAAATGCCGATCTTTGATTCATTGTTTTTCGCTGCACTGATGCGTTGGGGGATGATGACAATCATTATTGCCGGGGCTATCTGGGTCATGTTTGAGGTCTTCAGGCGTTTTTCGCTAATTGGTGTTGGTAGTCAATATCGGATGCAGGAAACCGTGACCTCCGGCGATTAGGTGGGCAACCATTTAGACTGTTCAGCTTGAGTGTCTTGCTTCCTTTATACGTGTGCCAGGATGCTGATGCTACTTAGGGTGCCCTGATCATTGGGCAACTTACCAATTGATAGTTGATTTTATATCCGTCCATTTACACAATTAATTGGAATCATCCGATATGAAGCGATTGCACTGGATGGCAGTTTTGCTGCTTGTTGGCGCATTATCCGCGGGTGCGAGTGGTGCGCCTAACAGGATTGGCGATTTCGGGTTGTTAGACAGTGATGGCAACTTTCATCAACTTAGCCGCTATCGAAATAAAGAGGCGTTGGTAATAATGTCCTTTGCGGACAGCTGTAATTCAATTGACTCTTTTCTCACCCAATTCAAAGCCAAACAATCGGAGTGGGAAGCAAGAAATGTTGACTTCTTGCTAATCAATTCTTCAGTTGAGCTTGATCTGGAAAATGCTCGCAGCGCAATAGCAAGACGGCAAATCGATATTCCCTTGCTGTTGGATGACGCTCAGGTCGTCTCGGAAACATTGAATTTGTCGAAGGCTGGCGAAGTGGTGGTGCTTGATCCTGAGAGCTTAGCCCTGATTTATAGGGGTCCGTTGCAGTCTCAGCTTGACGAATCTCTGTCGGCCGAGGTAGCAGGAACCGCAGATAGCACTTTGATTGTAGAAGCAGCAGGCTGCGCTCTTGCCTACCCAGTTAAGGATTTGCATGCAGAGACCACACCCGATTATGCAACTGAAGTCGCTCCTATAATTACCAAGCAGTGTGCCACTTGTCATCGAGAAGGTGGAATAGGGCCATTCGCTATGAACAGTCATTTAGTGCTTCAGGGTTGGTCACCTATCATTCGAGAGGTATTGCTTACCAAACGTATGCCACCGGCTCAGGTTGATCCGAATATTAGTCATTTTTCCAATGCTCGCAATTTGAGCAATGAAGACCTGCAAACTCTTGTCCACTGGATTGATGCAGGTTCTCCTCGCGGAACCAATTCCAGCGATCCATTAACCGAATTAGAGGCCCCACACTGGAAAACCTGGACACTAGGCCAGCCTGACTACATCGTTAAGGCGCCTAAGATGGAAGTTCCAGCCACCGGTGTGCTTGATTACATCAATATCGCTGTAGATCTCCCGTTCGAAGAAGACAAGTGGGTGCGCGCAGTACAATTTATTCCAGGTGATGAGTCTGTACTCCACCATTTGTTAACTTATGTAACTGCACCGGCAGAAGAATTTGATGGCGATAAAACCAATACAGGGTCCATCGCTACTCGTTTCCTTGAGGGCTACGCCCCTGGCAAGGTTGATGCCATGGTCTTTCCTAACGGGACTGGCGTTTTTATTCCTAAAGGTCACAACTTGTCCATGCAGTTTCATTTTACCAGCAATGGCTTAGTTGCTACCGATGAAACTTTGCTGGGTCTATACATGTATGAAGAACCGCCTAAGTATGAGAGCTTCACGCAGCCGGTATCTAGTCGATTTAGAATTCCTGCCTATGCTCAGGATCATAAAGCATCTGCTACCTATGTTTTCGAGGAAAACATCGTCGTTACTGGTCTTCGGCCTCATATGCACTTTCGTGGTAAAAACATGAAATTCACAGCAGAAGCGCAGGATGGCACCCTGACAGATTTATTAAGTGTGCCTAATTACAGTTACGCTTGGCAACCAACCTATATACTTGATAAGCCGATGGCATTGCCTGCAGGAACCAGGGTACATGTAAGTGGTGCATTCGATAATTCTGAATTTAACCCCGCTAATCCGAACCCTAGCCACGAAGTGACATTTGGATTGCAGAGCTCGGATGAGATGTTTATCGGGTATTTGACTTATCACACAGCCAAACCAAGCAATTGATAAGGCAGCGCAGGCAATTCAGATAGCTACTGCTTGAGTGGGTGCTTTATTTGTTCGTGTCAGAGAATTGATAGCAGGTTGGGAATTTCAGGTAACCAGCGGAAAATAGTTTGCCCGCATTTGTTGTGTATTCGGCATGTAAGTTGATATTATGCGACGATTGGGATTGATAATAATAATTCGGGAGAGTGCTTTATGTCCTCGGTATTTATCGTAATTTTCGGCCTGTGCGGTTTTTCATTTGGTTGGTTTGTTTACTCCAAATTCATTGCTGAAAAAATCTATCGGCTGGATCCAGACTATGTTACTCCTGCGGTCCGGATCGATGACGGTGTGGACTATGTGCCAACTAATAAATTTGTGCTCTGGGGAGCGCATTTTACCGCAGTAGCTGGTGCAGCACCGATTGTGGGTCCCGCTATAGCGGTCTACTGGGGATGGGTGCCTGCTTTGCTTTGGGTAACCTTTGGCTCGATATTTTTCGCCGGTGTTCACGATATGGGTGCGCTTTGGGCAAGTACTCGACATGGCGCAAAGTCCATTGGAGCGCTATCGACAGATGTAATAGGCAAGCGTGCTTCGGCTTTGTTTATGGTCATTATCTTCCTGTTGTTGGTGCTAGTTAACGCTATGTTTGCCACCATCATTGCAACTGACATGGTCATTTTTCCGTCTTCCGTTTTCCCCGCCTGGGTTGCAATCCCTGTGGCAGTGGCCATTGGCGTCTTAATTCGAAAGAAATACAATTTATTGCTTATTTCAATTATTGGCGTGAGTATTCTTTATTTCTCAATTTACATCGGCAGTGTGATGCCCATGGAATTGCCCGGGGATATCTTTGGTCTTGGACCGAACGGTAACTGGATCATCTTGTTATTTGTTTATGCCGGTATCGCTTCAATGCTACCGGTTTGGCTGTTGCTACAACCGCGCGACTATATCAATGGTGCTCAACTGGTGTTGGGTCTATTGGTACTATACTCAGCTGTATTTATTGCCCTGCCAGAAATATCAGCACCGGCATTTAATTCAAATCTTGCTGAAGGCACACCCCCGTTGTTCCCAATTCTTTTTGTAACAATCGCCTGTGGCGCGCTTTCAGGGTTTCACGGGATCGTGTCCTCGGGCACCAGCTCCAAGCAATTGAGTAATGAAAAAGACGCGCGTTTTGTAGGCTACCTTGGGGCGCTAGGCGAAGGTTCTTTAGCATTGATCACCATTGTTGCGGTTACCGGTTCGCTTTATGCCGCCACTGGATCAGACTGGAGCGCAATCTATTCGAGCTATTCTGGTGGGCCGGGACAGGCTGGGTTCATTGACGGAGGTGCCATCCTAATTTCTACGGGCTGGGGAATACCTATAAGTTTTGCCCAAACTATGCTTGCAGTGATGGTAGTACTGTTCGCTGGCACGACAATGGATGCCGGATTACGACTACAACGTTATATCATTCAGGAATGGGGGAATATTTATAATATTAAGGCCCTGAAACACAATATTCTCTCTACTTTGCTAGCGATTGCCGCGTGCTTGATGCTGGCGTTCGGAGTCTCTGCCGGGGGCTACCCAGGTGATGGCGGTGCTTTGATCTGGCCTGTATTCGGAGGAACTAATCAAATCTTGGCTGCGATGACACTGATGCTTATTTCTGTCTACCTTCTGCGGTTGGGCCGATCTCCAAAATTCATTCTGGCACCGATGATCTTTATCTTCGCCATGGCATTTTGGGCATCTGCCTGGTATATCGTGCAGCATTATCTAGCTGGACAATGGGTTCTGGTAATAATAGAAGTTCTGGTAATGATCACCAGTATCATGGTTATGCTGGAAGCGTTGTCAGTAATGTCGAAACTAAAGCGCGGCGAAATAGCGCTGGATAAGACTGATTCTGACAGTGATGCCGTAACCACAGGCGAATGATCGGGCTTTAGTAGCTGGCCCTAATCAAAAAGGAGCGTAGAATTAACGTGTCATACACGTAATTCACGCTCCTTTTTTTGAATTATGGAGAGGCAATAGTTAAATATCGTGTCTCCCAAGTTTAATCTCGATGCAATATACCAGCAGAATTTAATGAAAACTGACGAATTGCAGCAACATCTCTCTCCTGAGGTCGCAGCAGAAATCCAATCTGTCTATTGGTATGACGAGATAGATTCCACTAATCAGGAAGCTATCCGAAAAATACGCGCGGGCGAATTAAAGAAAGCTTTGATTATTGCAGATTCGCAAAAGCAGGGGAGTGGAAGAAGGGGGCGTAAGTGGATTAGCCCTGCTGCAGCTGGTATCTATATGTCGTTATTGTGGCCGGTACAGGGGCCTTCGGCGGCACTACAAGGATTAAGCCTTGTAACTGCTCTGAGCGTAAAAACTGCATTGCAGGAATTAGGTATTAACGGCCTAAAGTTGAAATGGCCGAATGATGTATTGTTTGAGGGGAGCAAACTAGCTGGCATACTACTGGAGTTGCAGAGTGGTAATTGGGGGCTGTGCCTGGTAATCGGAATTGGAGTCAATGCCTGCCTGAACCCTGCAGACCGGGCTAAAATTGATAGGCCGGTTACAGACATTGCATCGATTTTAGGAAGCGACGTGGACCGGAAGGTAGCCATAGCCGGTATATTGGATGTACTTGTCAAAAATGTGCATCGTTTTGAGGTAGAAGGTTTTTCACCCTACCAGCAAGAATGGAATCATTCTGATTGCTTCTATAATAAGTCGGTTGATATTTGCCATGGAAAGGTTCAGATGACTGGAAAGTCTGAGGGCGTTGATGAAACTGGGGCCCTCATCTTACAAACAGCAAGTGGAAGGGAGTTGATTACCGGTGGAGAAGTCTTCCCTACGGTGCGAGCCACGCCCCTGGGAGCTGCAACGTGATTTTGGAATTGGATGTTGGCAATAGCCGAATTAAATGGCGGGTACTTGATGCCAGCTGTAATAGTGAGGTTGATTCAGGTGCGGCAAATGACTTGACCGAGTTGACTAATAAGATTGGCAATGGACCAGTAATAACCGAAATCCGAGCGAGCATTGTGCGAAATTCCCACATACGAGATCAGTTAGTGGCTTGGGCTGGGAAAACGGTGCGGGTCCCGATCAGTATTGCGAAGGTGAGCCGAAGCTGTGTAGGTGTAACCAATAACTATGAAGATATAAGTCGATTGGGCATTGATCGATGGCTGGCCATGCTGGCAGCGTATCACCGTGCACAGACCGCTTGTGCCATAATCGATTGCGGGACTGCACTTACTATTGATGTGCTTGATGCATCTGGTCAACATGCTGGAGGCTATATTGTTCCTGGACTCAGTCTTATGCGTGACAGTTTGGAATTAAATACGGGAATAAAGCTGGATTCTACTACTGGGAATCTTTCAACGGAGTACGGGCATTCGACAACGTCGGCAGTTCACAATGGAACATTTTTTGCTTTGTTGGCGCTAATTCGAAGCTGTGTTCAGGCAGCAGATGGGCCTAGTAAGCGATTGGAAAAAGTCTATCTCACCGGCGGGGACGCAAGTTTATTTGCAGATGGGCTGGCAGTTGGCGGATTGCTTGTAGAGCTTGTGCCAACTCTTGTGCTGGATGGACTCGTATTAGCCTGCCCCGGGAAAGGCGCGGTGGAGGACTAAAATATGCGATATATAGCAGTATTTTTGTTACTCGCTAATGTGGTCTACTTTTCCTGGAATCAGTACACAGCACGTGATGCTGCATTAGGGCCAACTCCAGTGACTATCCCTCCAATAAACAATGGATTGAATTTGCTGAGTGAACGCAATGGTTCTGTCGAATTGCCGGAGGCTGGTGTGGCTCAGGCAGCGGTTGTCTCTGGCTATTGCGCATTGGTTGGATTATTTCGAAACCTAGATGATGCCAATTACTTCATGCTCGGAGCCCAGAAATTGGGTATTGATACAGAATTGAAGCTATCCGGTGAGCTGCTGAGTCCTCAATACCGAGTCTATATCCTACCACTCTCTTCTCGGGAAGAGGCGACTTCCACTCTTATTGGATTAAATGAAGAGCTAAGGGATGCTGAGTTAGCCATAGAGAGTTATTTGATTACTCGTGGTGAATTGGGCAATGGCATTGCATTGGGTGTGTTTGATCAACTCTCGAATGCTGAAGGTGTTCAGTCGCAGGCTTTGGAACTTGGTTACAGCCCGGAAATCGGTGAAATACCCAGAGCCGACGGCGATATTCGGGTTCAATTAATGCTTGATAATCAATTTCCTTTTGAAACGGATCAATGGCTAGAATTGACGCGAGATAGACCCTATCTCACACAGGTAGAAAATCTCTGCGAAACGATTGCACAAGGACAATAATTCCCATAAAATGCCGCCTCTGATAAAAGAGCCAGGGTTTTGACCCTTTGGAGCTCTTTTGGGAGGGGTTCCCGAGTGGCCAAAGGGATCAGACTGTAAATCTGACGCGAAAGCTTCGGTGGTTCAAATCCACCCCCCTCCACCATCTAGGAACTATGGCGGGTATGTTTCTAGGCGGCGGGTATAGTTCAGCGGTAGAACCCCAGCCTTCCAAGCTGGTTGCGCGGGTTCGATTCCCGCTACCCGCTCCAGTTTTACAAAGAAATTGGAACAAAGTAAGAAAGATACAGGCTACCTGAGTAGCTTGGATTGAGCTGAGATTATTGGAGATTGGCTCGCATAGCTCAGGCGGTAGAGCACTTCATTGGTAATGAAGAGGTCTCCGGTTCAACTCCGGATGTGAGCACCATTCATGTGGAACGCCGGCTTTGAAGCGGGTTTCAACTAAGATTTGGGAATTGAAACTAGAACTGATTTTGTAACACAGTTAAAAGAAATAGAGGCAGTCGAAAATGGCGAAGGAAAAATTCGAGAGAAAGAAGTTACACGTAAACGTAGGCACAATCGGTCACGTTGACCATGGCAAGACAACGCTGACTGCGGCTTTAACGCGTGTTTGCGCAGAAGCCTACGGTGGTGAGGTGCGTGATTTTAGTCAGATTGATAATGCGCCAGAAGAAAGAGAACGCGGCATTACCATCGCGACATCGCATGTAGAGTATGATTCGGCCAACCGCCACTATGCCCATGTTGACTGCCCAGGTCACGCAGATTATGTGAAGAATATGATCACCGGTGCGGCGCAGATGGATGGCGCGATATTGGTTGTATCCGCTGCAGACGGCCCTATGCCGCAGACTCGCGAGCACATACTTCTGTCACGTCAAGTGGGCGTGCCGTACATTGTTGTGTTTATGAACAAAGCGGATCAGGTAGATGATGAAGAACTGCTTGAATTAGTAGAGATGGAAATTCGTGAGTTATTGGATACTTATGAGTTTCCTGGTAACGATACCCCCATAATAATTGGGTCTGCACTCAAGGCGCTGGAAGGTGATACATCGGATATTGGTATGCCGGCGGTACAGAAACTGGTTGAGACACTCGATGAGTACATACCCGAGCCGGTTCGAGATATTGAAAAGCCATTTTTGATGCCAATTGAGGATGTATTCTCCATCTCAGGTCGAGGGACAGTTGTTACCGGTCGAATTGAGCGCGGTATAGTCAATGTTAGTGACGAGATCGAGATAATAGGAATCAGGGATACAGAGCAGACTACCTGTACGGGCGTTGAGATGTTCCGTAAGTTGTTGGACGAAGGTCGGGCAGGTGAGAACGTAGGCGTACTGTTGCGTGGCACCAAGCGTGAAGACGTGGAAAGAGGCCAGGTATTGGCCAAGCCAGGATCGATCACACCGCACACGAAGTTTGAGGCCGAGGTGTATATATTGAGTAAGGACGAAGGTGGCCGTCATACGCCATTTTTCAAAGGCTACCGTCCTCAGTTTTACTTCAGAACAACGGATGTGACTGGCGCGTGTGAGCTACCCGAGGGCGTTGAGATGGTAATGCCTGGAGATAATGTGAAGATGGAAGTCAGTCTTATCTCTCCGATAGCGATGGAAGAAGGGCTCCGTTTTGCGATTCGGGAAGGTGGTCGAACCGTTGGAGCAGGTGTTGTAGCTAAAATTATCGAATAGCATGTTAGATCGCGTTTCTGAAGCCAGCTTGCCTTAAATGTGCAGATTCTGAGTATTTTGGGTTTCTGGGTGGTTGGTAGGTGAAAACGTCGAAAGCCAGTAAAAAAGCGGTCTCTAGGCAAGGTTTTGCTTGACTTAAGAGGGGTTCGAACTTAAAATTCGCATCCTTTTTTGGCATTTAAAAACTAGTTGCCAAGAAAGATAGCAGTAACTATGTAATTATTAAGTGAAATTTGGAGTTTTAGGTAGATGCAAAATCAGCGAATTAGAATTCGACTTAAAGCCTTCGATCATCGACTGATTGATCAATCCACCCAGGAAATAGTTGATACTGCAAGGCGCACTGGCGCCCAGGTTAAAGGGCCTATACCACTACCAACAAATAAAGAAAGATTTACTGTTCTGATTTCACCGCATGTAAATAAAGATGCGCGAGATCAGTACGAAATACGCACACACAAGCGATTGCTGGATATCGTTGAGCCGACAGAAAAAACTGTCGATGCTTTGATGAAGCTGGATCTGGCAGCGGGTGTGGAAGTACAGATTAGTTTAGGCTAGATACAAAATACCAGGCAAAGAGCGTTCAGTCATCTTTGTCCTTTTTTAAAAGTTTTGGCGCACTGAAATTTTGTTACCAATACCGGTAGCACACATAGTGTAACGCGTCAGCGGCCATAGCGGGTTTTAGCCCCGTGCACGATGAGGTTGATAAAATGTCGATTGGTTTAGTCGGTCGAAAAAGCGGTATGACCCGCGTTTTCACTGAAGATGGTGTATCCATACCCGTAACGGTTGTTGAAGTGCCGCCGAACAGGGTAACTCAAATTAAAACTCCTGAAAATGACGGATATAGTGCCATCCAGGTCACCACTGGTGCGCGCCGGGCATCCAGAGTGAGTAAAGCCCTTGCTGGCCATTTTGCTAAGGCGAATACCGAGGCGGGCGAAGGTCTGTGGGAATTTCGTACTGAAGCTGGAGACACATCAGAGTTAACCCAGGGTAGTGAATTTAAGGTGGATGTATTTGAAGAGGGCCAGAAAGTTGATGTGACTGGCATTTCGAAAGGTAAAGGCTTCCAGGGTGGAGTTAAGCGGCATAATTTCCAAATGCAAGATGCCACTCACGGTAACTCCCTATCCCACAGAGCGCCGGGCTCAATTGGTCAATGCCAAACGCCGGGTCGAGTGTGGAAAGGTAAGAAGATGGCCGGACAAATGGGTAATGTAAGACAGACCACTCAGAGTTTGGAAGTAATAAGAGTAGACCTTGATAATAATCTTCTTCTTATTAAAGGTGCGCTTCCAGGTGCTACCGGATCCAATGTAGTAGTTCGGCCAGCCGTTAAAGTCAGGGGTAAGTAGCATGGAACTCAGCCTTGCAATGCCTGGCAAGAAGACGGGTAAAGAAAAAATTTCAATTTCAGATGATTCTTTTGCCAAAGAATTTAACGAACCTCTGGTGCATCAAACAGTAGTTACCTATCTCGCTGGAGCGAGACAGGGCTCTGTAAAGCAGAAGACTCGTTCTGAAGTTCGTGGTGGTGGCCGCAAGCCATGGCGTCAAAAAGGAACAGGCCGCGCTCGTTCCGGAACAATTAGAAGCCCTATCTGGCGAAGTGGTGGTGTTACGTTTGCTGCCAGGCACCAGGATCACAGCAAGAAACTCAATAAGAAAATGTATCGCGGTGCCATGAAATGCATTCTGTCCGAGTTAATAAGACAAGATAGATTACTGGTAGTCAATGAATTCACAGTTGAGACCCACAAAACCAAAGCCCTCATTAGTAAATTAAAAGATTTCGAATTGGACAACGTTCTGATCGTATCAGATCAGATTGAGCAGAATCTTTACCTGGCCGCTCGAAACTTGCACAAAGTCGATGTCCTTGACGTTGCTGGTCTAGATCCAGTGAGCTTGATTGGCTTTGAGAAAGTACTGATAACTGTTCCTGCATTAAAGAAAGTGGAGGAAATGTTGTCATGAATCATGAGCGCATGTACTCAATAATTCTTGGTCCTCACGTATCGGAGAAAACTTCTCTGCTTGGTGAAAAAAATCAATACGCATTCAAGGTGGCCACAAATGCTACCAAGCCAGAGATTCGAGAAGCTGTCGAGACTCTTTTCAGTGTTAGCGTTCAGGATCTACAGGTACTGAATGTAAAAGGTAAAACCAAGCGCACAGCAAAAGGGAAATTGAGACATTGCTCCAATTGGAAGAAAGCATATGTAAGACTGGAAGCGGGTCATGAAATTGACTTTGCTGAATTAGGTTAAGGGGCGAGTAATGGCTGTAATAAAATGTAAACCTACTTCTCCAGGTCGTCGTTTTGTAGTTAAGGTTGTCAATCCTGAGTTGCACAAGGGTAAACCCTATGCGCCTTTGTTGATACCAAAACCTAAGACTGGTGGTAGAAACAACAAGGGGCGTATAACACGACGTCATGCCGGTGGTGGTCACAAGCAACAGTATAGGATTATCGATTTCAAACGGGACAAAGATGGTATTCCAGCTAAGGTTGAGCGTCTGGAATATGACCCGAACCGTTCCGCGACTATTGCCTTAATGCTCTATGGGGATGGTGAAAGGAAATACATAATAGCCCCTGCAAACGTAAGTGCAGGTGATGTGCTGACTTCTGGGGAGGATGCGCCGATTAAAGTAGGCAATTGCTTGCCTTTGCGGAACATCCCACTCGGTAGCACAGTGCATTGTGTTGAAATGAAGCCAGGCAAAGGGGCACAAATTGCTCGCAGCGCCGGTACATCATCGCAATTGGTTGCTCGCGAGGGTGCATATGCAACGTTGAGATTACGTTCGGGTGAGATGCGCAAGGTCCTGTCTGAATGCAGAGCAACAGTAGGTGAGGTTTCCAACTCAGAGCATAGCCTTAGGTCATTGGGCAAAGCGGGAGCCAAGCGCTGGAGAGGTGTCAGGCCGACAGTGCGTGGTGTCGCGATGAATCCAGTTGACCACCCCCATGGTGGTGGTGAGGGCAGAACTTCTGGTGGACGGCACCCTGTTTCACCCTGGGGCACACCGACTAAAGGTTACAAGACACGAACAAATAAGCGTACCAACAATATGATTGTTCGACGCAGAAATTCAAGTCGATAAAACGAGATTAGAGGAATTTAATAGTGCCACGTTCACTTAAAAAAGGACCGTTCATTGATCTCCATTTGATGAAAAAAGTGCAGGTCGCGGCGGGGAAAGGCGATAAGCGACCAATAAAAACTTGGTCCAGACGCTCAATGGTTTCTCCGGAAATGATAGGTCTCACTATCGCTGTACATAATGGTCGTCAGCATGTGCCAGTATTTGTTAATGAAGATATGGTTGGTCATAAATTGGGTGAATTTTCTATCACACGTACTTATCGCGGACATACCGCTGATAGAAAAGTGAAGGGCTAGTCGGAGGGGAATGAGATGGAAGTAATAGCCAGATTAAAAGGTGCTCTTCTCTCTGCACAAAAGGCGAGATTAGTTGCTGATCAAGTTCGGGGGAAATCTGTGGAGGATGCCTTGGAATTATTGACTTATAGCTCAAAAAAAGGTGCAGAAATAATCAAGAAAATCTTAAATTCTGCAATAGCTAATGCTGAGCATAATGAAGGTGCGGATGTGGATGAACTAAGAATATCAACGATTTGTGTTGATGAAGGTATGACAATGAAACGAATTATGCCAAGAGCCAAGGGGCGCGCAGATCGTATCCTGAAGCGTTCATGTCACATAACAATTACAGTAGCTGATAGCTAGGAGATTCGGATGGGTCAGAAAGTACATCCAACCGGGATTCGGCTCGGAATTGTTAAGAAGCATACTTCAGTTTGGTATGCTGAGGGGAAAGAGTATGCGGAAAACTTACTGGTTGACCTGAAGGTGCGGGCTTTAGTCCGAAAGAAACTAGCTAGCGCATCTGTATCCCGGGTAGAAATAGAGCGATCTGCACAAACAGCAAAAATCACAATTTATACAGCTCGGCCGGGTATCGTTATTGGCAAGAAAGGTGAAGACGTAGAGGTGTTGCGTAGAGTGCTGTCAGAGAAAATGGGTGTTTCGGCCCAAATTAATATTGAAGAAATAAGGAAGCCTGATCTTGATGCACAATTGGTTGCTGACAGTGTGGCGCAGCAACTTGAACGACGAGTTATGTTTAGACGTGCGATGAAGCGAGCTGTACAAAATGCTATGCGCCAGGGTGCGGAAGGTATCAAAGTACAGGTTGGTGGACGACTCGGTGGTGCAGAAATTGCTCGTTCTGAATGGTACCGAGAAGGTCGCGTACCTTTGCATACATTGCGGGCAGACATTGATTACGCCACGTCGGAAGCTAGCACTACTTATGGTTTGATCGGCGTAAAAGTGTGGATATTCAAAGGCGAAATACTGGATTTGGACAAAGATGTAGCAACAACTGCTGCACCGCAACCCAAATCCAATTAGAGGTAAGGCCAGATGTTACAACCAAAACGCACGAAATTTCGCAAAATGATGAAAGGTCGTAATCGGGGGCTGTCTCATCGTGGGAGCAACGTAGATTTTGGAGAATTTGGTCTGAAAGCTTTGTCTCGTGGTCGGCTCACCGCGCGTCAGATCGAAGCAGCACGCCGAGCCATGACCCGGCATGTAAAACGTGGGGGTAAGATATGGATTCGGGTGTTCCCGGATAAGCCTATCACGCAGAAGCCATTAGAAGTCAGGCAGGGTAAGGGCAAGGGTAATGTTGAGTACTGGGTTGCCCAGATTCAGCCCGGCCGAATTATGTTCGAAATCGACGGTATTGACGAAAAGACGGCACGCGAAGCCTTTAGTTTAGCTGCGTCAAAACTGCCATTCGAGACAACATTTGTTAAGCGGACGATTATGTAATGAAAGCTAGTGAACTACGTGAAAAATCAGTTGAGGAACTGCACGGACAATTGCAAGAACTGTATAAAGATCGGTTCAATTACCGTATGCAAAATAGTACTGGTCAGTTAGCTCAAGTTCACATGGTAAACACGGTGAAAAGAGATATTGCCCGAGTAAAGACGATAATTACTGAAAAACAGAAAACTGGATCTTGAATATGTCAGCTAGTGAAAACCATGAAAAACGCGCACGAACAACTTCTGGCAAAGTTGTAAGCAGTGGTATGGATAAATCCATTGTTGTGTTGGTAGAACGAACTGTTAAACACCCTGTTTACGGCAAATATATGAAGCGTTCGACTAAAATCCATGCGCACGATGCAAATAATGACTGTTTACCAGGTGATGAAGTAACAATTATGGAAGTTCGCCCGATTTCTAAAACCAAGTCATGGTCTTTGGTTTCGATAGACGTGAGAGCGACTCAAATTTAGCAATATTTTAGTGGAAGTGCTGGTAATCCCCCAATGGGAGATTGCGAGATGGAGCGGATCAATGATTCAAGTACAGTCGTATTTAGATGTCGCAGACAATAGTGGTGCGAGACGTGTAATGTGTATCAAGGTGCTTGGCGGATCTCACCGTCGTTACGCACGCATTGGCGATGTTATTAAGGTATCAGTGAAGGAAGCCATTCCACGGGGAAAGGTAAAAAAAGGACAGGTATTGACAGCATTGGTAGTACGGACAAAGAAGGGGGTAAGAAGGGGCGATGGATCATCGATTCGTTTTGATGACAATGCCGCGATTCTTCTAAACAACCAGGACGCGCCAATTGGTACACGCGTATTCGGGCCAGTTACACGTGAATTGAGAAACGAAAAATTCATGCGAATTATTTCGTTGGCACCAGAAGTGCTTTAAGAATCAGATTAAGTGATAGAGGAAAGAGCCACAAAATGCGCAAATTAAAAAGTGATGATGAAGTGATTGTGATCACAGGCAAAGACAAAGGTAAACGTGGAACTATTACTCGATTGGTGGGAGGCGAAAAAGCACTTGTCTCTGGTGTGAATATGGTTAAACGTCACACGAAACCAAATCCAAACCTGGGACAGCCTGGCGGAATTATTGAGCAAGAGGCGGCTATAAGTGTTTCTAATATAGCCATATTTAATCCGGGAACTAGCAAAGCGGATAGAGTGGGAATTGAAGAAGCAGAAGACGGCACTAAAAAGCGAGTCTTCAAATCAAATAATCAAGAAATTGACTAACAGCATTTAGGTTGCCAACAATGGCTCAGTTTAGAGAGTTTTACAAACAAGAAGTAATTCCATCGTTATCCAAAGAATTTGGTTACGATAATCCCATGCGGGTGCCGAAAATCACTAAAGTAGTCCTGAATATGGGCTTAGGTGAGGCAGTTTCTGACAAGAAAGTGCTGGAAGCCGCAACCAACGATTTAAGTCTTATCAGCGGACAAAAAGTTGTTGTTACGAATGCTCGGAGATCCATTGCGGGATTTAAGATCAGAGCAGGTTGGCCAGTAGGTTGTAAAGTGACATTGCGTGGCGAACGGATGTATGAATTTTTGGAGCGTCTTGTAAGTATAGCAATTCCTCGAATCAGAGACTTTAGAGGGTTAAGTCCTAAAGCATTCGATGGCAGAGGTAATTTTGCGATGGGTGTAACCGAACAAATTATTTTTCCAGAGATCGATTACGATAAAATCGACGCTTTGCGCGGGCTGGATATTACAATTACTACTACAGCGAAAAGTGATGAAGAAGGACGTGCTTTGTTAACGGCTATGCGCTTCCCATTCAGGCGACCCGCTGCGAATGCGAAGGAGTCTTAGAATGGCTAAATCCTCAATGATTGCTCGCGAAAAAAAACGAGCACAATTGGTTGAAAAATATGCGGCTAAACGAGCTGCAATGAAAGTAGTTTTAAACGACCTTAATGCCAGCGACGAAGATAAATGGGATGCACAGATAAAGCTTCAAAAGCTACCTCGAGATGCTAGCCCTGTTCGTCAGCGGAATCGTTGCCAGATAACTGGTCGTCCACACGGTGTTTATAGAAAATTTCGTTTATGTCGCAACAAATTACGCGAAGCGGCAATGCGTGGCGATATTCCTGGCCTGACTAAGGCAAGTTGGTAGTTGGAAGAAAAATTATGAGTATGTCAGACCCTATAGCAGATTTGTTAACTCGCATAAGAAATGCACAAATGGCTCAATTGCCCACGATGACTTGCCCCTCTTCAAAGGTTAAGGTTGCGATAAGCAAGGTACTTGAAGAAGAAGGTTATATAACCGGTTATGGCGTTGAAGAAATAAATAGCAAGTCCGTTCTCAATATTGAGCTGAAATATTTTCAGGGCAAGCCAGTCATTGAAGAAATTAAGCGAGTAAGTCGACCTGGCCTTAGACTTTATAAAGGAAAGGCAGACATACCGGGTAACAGAGCTGGGTTGGGTATATCAATTTTGTCCACAAACAAAGGCTTGATGACTAATAGGCAAGCCGAAGCTGCTGGTATCGGTGGCGAAATTTTATGTACTGTTTTCTAGAAGAACAGATTCGAGATTTTAAGTAGAGTATAGATATGTCTAGAGTAGCTAACGTCCCAGTTTCAATACCAAAAGGTGTTGAGGCAAATTTGTCTGAAACGGAAATATCAGTGAAAGGTAGTAAAGGTAGCCTGAATCTGGTGTTGCATGATTTGATAGCTATTGCACAAGATGGTGAACAGCTGAAGGTTTCAGCCAAAAACACCTCGCGCCAAGCAAATGCTTTAGCTGGCACATTTCGGTCGTTGGTAAATAACATGGTTATAGGTGTGACCGAGGGTTTTGTAAAGAAACTCGAATTACAAGGTGTCGGTTATCGGGCCAAGGCGCAAGGAAAGAGTGTAAATATTACTGTTGGATATTCACACCCGATTGACTATAAATTACCAGAAGGTGTTACAGCAGAAACGCCTTCACAGACAGAAATAGTTATCTCTGGTGTTGATAAACAACAAGTAGGTCAGGTCGCGGCAGAGATCAGAGAGTTTCGTCCACCAGAGCCTTACAAAGGCAAGGGTATCCGATACGTCGATGAACGTGTGTACAGAAAAGAAGCGAAGAAGAAATAAGGCTTGATTTATGAACGTTAAGAAACAGGCGCGTATACGACGTGCAAAACGAACAAGAGCAAAAATCAGTGAGTTGCGAGTTAACCGCTTGTGCGTGTATCGCTCGCCGAGGCACATTTATGCGCAAATAATTTCGCCAAACGGACATGAAGTGTTAGCGAGTGCCTCAACTGTTGATAAATCAGTTAAAGCTGACAAGACGGGCAATATTGAAGCAGCCACTAAGATTGGAACAATTATAGCTGAGCGTGCTAAGGCGGCTGGTGTAAGCAAAGTTGCTTTTGATCGGTCAGGTTATGCTTATCATGGTCGGGTTAAAGCCTTGGCTGAAGCAGCAAGAGAAGGCGGTCTGGAATTTTAAGGGTTAAGAGATGGTATTTAACAACGATCCAAAAAAGAATGAAGAAGGACTACAGGAAAAGCTGATCCAGGTGAACCGGGTAGCCAAAGTAGTGAAAGGTGGTCGTATCTTCGGATTTACTGCTTTAACGGCTGTCGGTGATGGTAACGGACGGATCGGATTTGGGCGTGGTAAAGCACGAGAAGTTCCTTTGGCGATACAGAAAGCTATGGAGTCCGCACGCCGGAACATGATTAGTGTGCAGCTGGATGGACATACTTTGCAATACCCTATTAAAGCTCGGCATGGTGCGTCGAAAGTTTATATGCAACCAGCATCTGAGGGTACTGGTATAATTGCTGGTGGCGCTATGCGCGCAATATTGGAGTTGGCTGGAGTTCAGAATGTATTGGCAAAATGCTATGGCTCAACCAACCCAGTGAATGTAGTCAGAGCAACTTTTGAGGGTTTGCGAAGTATGCACTCCCCAGACGATGTCGCGGCGAAGCGCGGTAAAACAGTAGAAGAGATTTTAGGTTAGCAACATGGCTAAGAAGAACGTCAAGATAACTTTGCTACGAAGCCCCATTGGCTCGCTTCCCAAGCACAAGCTTTGTGTGAAAGGTTTGGGTTTGAAACGCATGCACCAGAGTGTTGAAGTGGAAGATACGCCTGCGGTTCGTGGCATGATCAACAAAGTCCGACACATGCTTACCGTAGATGGTGAGGGTTAAATTATGGAACTGAATTCACTAAGTCCGGCAGCGGGCAGTACCAAAGCTAAAAAGCGAGTCGGACGTGGTATTGGTAGTGGCTGGGGGAAAACCTGTGGCACTGGCCATAAAGGCCAAAAATCTCGTAGCGGAGGCTCAATTCGGCCTGGGTTTGAAGGTGGTCAAATGCCATTGCAGATACGGTTGCCAAAATTTGGCTTTAGCTCACGTGTTGGCAGAATAACAGCCGAGGTGCGCACTTCTGAATTAAATAAGGTCGCAGCAGACGTAATCGATGTTGAGGCCCTGCGTAAGGCAAACTTGATTACCGTAGGTATAAAGCGAGTAAAAGTAATGCTTTCTGGTGATGTAACAAAGGCAGTTACACTTAAGGGTATTGGTGTAACTAAGGGTGCTCGTGCAGCAATTGAAGCGGCGGGTGGCAAGATTGTAGAAGAGGAAGTTTCGGTTAAAGGCAAGTTGGTCAAAAAAGAAGCAAGGACTGAGTCGCCTAAAGAAAAAACAAAAGCAAAAGCAAAAGCAAAAACAGAAGCCAAGCCAAAAGTAGAAGCCAAGCCAAAAGCAGAACCTAAATCTAAATCTAAATCTAAATCTAAACCTAAACCTGCAGCCAAGGTTAAGGGCACCGAACCAGCACCAGAAACGGAAGAGAAAATTTCAGACGAAAGTGGATCTGAGGAATAGTTAAGCTAATTCAGTTAATAGAATAAAATGGCTAAGAAACCAAACATTAATCCAGAAAATATCGGCGCCGGCTTGGGTGAGCTCAAGGCACGTCTGCTATTTTTGATGTTTGCATTATTCGTTTATAGGATCGGGACGCATATTCCGGTGCCTGGAATCGATCCGTTGCAGCTTGCTTCATTTTTTGATCAGAACGAAGAGACATTCCTTGGTCTGTTCAATATGTTTTCCGGCGGAGCACTGGAACGAATGAGTATCGTTGCATTGGGCATTATGCCTTATATTTCGGCGTCCATTATCATGCAGCTACTATCTGCTGTGAGCCCGCAGTTGGACCAATTAAAGAAAGAGGGCGAGTCGGGCCGGCGTAAAATCACCCAATACACGCGCTATGGCGCCCTGGTTTTAGCTACGTTTCAGGGCACTGGAATGACGGTTGGTTTACTTGCTCCGATGGCTATTAATCCAGGCATTGCTTTTAATCTGACGGCTATTATATCGCTGGTAACCGGGGCTATGTTTTTAATGTGGTTAGGGGAACAAATTACCGAGAAGGGGATTGGCAACGGGATATCCATGCTGATTTTCGCTGGTATCGTCGCTGGATTTCCGGCAGCGATAGGCACTTCCCTGACCCAAGCCTATGAAGGCCAAATCAATGGGATATTATTATTAGTGGTTGGTGTTTTGGCAATTTGCGTAGTGGCATGCATCGTCTACATTGAGCGCGCTCAACGTCGAATTACGGTTAATTACGCAAAACGGCAGCAGGGTAGAAAACTCTATCAAGCACAGGCAAGCCATTTGCCACTCAAGATTAATATGGCTGGTGTAATTCCAGCAATTTTTGCCAGCAGCATTCTGCTATTTCCTGCTTCACTGGGGCAGTGGTTTGGGCAATCTGAGGGTGCCGAATGGCTGCAGGATCTGGCGTTAATGATCGGTCCGGGGCAACCGCTGTATATTATTATTTTTAGCGCCATGATTATCTTCTTCTGTTTCTTTTATACAGCATTGGTTTTCAATCCGCGGGATGTGGCAGAGAATTTACGACGATCTGGCGCATTTATTCCTGGAATTCGACCAGGTGAGCAAACTGCTAAATATATCGATGGTGTAATAACGAGATTAACCATGTTTGGTGCGATATACATAACACTGGTTTGCCTGCTGCCAAATTTTGTTCAAATGCTCGCAAGCGTACCATTCAATCTTGGAGGCACTGCACTACTGATTTCGGTAGTGGTAACTATGGATTTCTGGTCTCAGGTGCAATCCCATCTGATGTCTCATCAGTATGATGGTTTGATGAAGAAGTCCAAATTGGGCAACTACGGCCGCAGTGGTATTTAGTAAGTGTACGTTAATTGCCAATAGAGTGGAGAGAAAAAGTGAAAGTTCGAGCTTCCGTTAAGAAAATTTGCCGTAACTGTAAAGTGATTAAGCGTAACGGGACTGTAAGGGTGATTTGCAAGGCTGAACCCCGACACAAACAACGGCAAGGTTAAGTTTGGCGGGGTGTTTTATTAGGCCTGCTTTTACGTACTGTGCCCTTATTTCATGCAGCTCTCGATGCTTACAAATAAAATTAGCTAAGGCAGCAATTATTTAGGTTATCAGTTAAATACTGAAACAAAGAAAACTTGGAGTGAGGTTATGGCACGTATTGCCGGGGTCAACATACCAGATAGCAAGCATATCGTGATTTCATTACGTTATGTATACGGCATTGGGCCGACGACGGCGCAAGCCATCTGTGAGAGGACTGGTATCACACCCTCCACAAAAACCATTGAGTTGAGCACAGAGCAGTTGGATGATGTTCGTGCCGAAGTTGCCAAATTGCCTATCGAAGGTGATTTGCGACGAGAAATTTCAATGAATATTAAGCGACTGATGGACCTGGGTTGTAACCGGGGTATTCGTCATCGCCGCTCTTTACCGGTAAGAGGGCAGCGTACTAAAACTAATGCAAGAACCCGCAAGGGACCACGTAAACCGATACGTAAATAGTAGTGAGAATTCTTCACTTCGTGCAAGTACGACTTGATCGGAGAACTTTAAGGAATAAATGGAATAACTTATGGTCAAACCAGCAACCAAGAAGAAAACGCGTAAAGCGGTTATTGATGGTATTGCATTCGTGCATGCATCATTCAATAACACCATCATTACGATAACAGATCGTCAAGGCAATGCGTTGAGTTGGGCGACTGCGGGTGGTTCCGGTTTCAGGGGTTCAAGAAAAAGTACGCCTTTCGCAGCTCAGGTTGCGGCAGAGAAAGCAGGAAAGTCAGCTATGGAGCTGTATGGATTGCAGAATCTTGATGTCAAGATTAATGGTCCAGGACCAGGTCGAGAGTCTGCAGTACGAGCACTTAATACCTGTGGGTTGAAAGTTAGTAACATTACTGATGTAACCCCGATTCCACATAATGGCTGTAGGCCACCAAAGAAGCGACGTGTATAACAGTTATTACAAAGATTCAATAACTGATTGGAAAGATAATAAGTAACTTATCTACTTGATAAGAGCATAGGAGATAAATTATGGCCCGTTACTTAGGCCCTAAATGCAAGCTAGCCCGGCGTGAAGGAACGGATTTGTTCCTCAAGAGCGGGGTTCGTCCGATTGAAAGTAAATGCAAGTCAGAAACTATTCCTGGACAACATGGTCAGAGACGAGGCCGTTTGTCAGACTATGGTGTGCAACTCCGTGAGAAACAAAAAGTTCGTCGCACTTACGGTGTGCTCGAGCGTCAATTTCGCGGTTATTACAAAGAAGCTGCCCGTTTGAAAGGCGCAACAGGTGAGAATTTATTGCAATTGCTCGAATGCCGTTTGGATAATGTGGTATATCGAATGGGATTTGGGTCAACAAGAGCGGAGTCACGTCAGTTGGTTTCTCATAAATCCCTCACAGTCAATGGTGAAGTGGTAAATATACCATCCTATCGAATTGCTGAAGGGGATATTGTTGCTGTGCGCCAGAAGGCGAAAGAACAGCTGCGCATTAAGTCAGCGTTGGAACTGGCTGGACAACGCAATTCAATCGATTGGGTAAATGTTAATCAGAGCAAACTGGAAGGGGAGTTTACGCGCAAACCGGCGCGTGAAGAATTGCCATCTGAGATTAATGAAAACCTAATCGTAGAGCTTTATTCCAAGTAGTGACTGAATCACACAAAGGGTAGATTAAATGCAGATTTCTTTATCAGACTTTCTTACACCACAATTAATACAAGTCGATGAATACGATAAATGTCATTCAAAAGTGGTCCTTGAGCCGTTAGAGCGAGGCTTTGGGCATACGCTTGGCAATGCATTACGCCGAATTTTACTATCTTCTATGCCTGGTTGTGCAATAGAGGAAGTTGAGATAGACGGTGTTGTCCACGAGTACAGCACCATCGAAGGAGTTCGTGAAGATGTAATTGAGATACTTCTCAACTTGAAGGGCGTGGCTATTGTTATAAATGAAAAGGACGAAGTAGTTCTGACCTTATCTAAGAAGGGAAAAGGTGTAGTTACTGCAGGTGACCTTGCTGAAGATCATGATGTTGAGATAATCAATCCAGATCATGTAATTGCAAATTTAAACAGTAACGGAGCATTAAATATGCAACTTACTGTTCGCAAGGGTCGCGGATATGCATCGGCTGAGAGTCGGAGTAGTGGGGATGAGGAAACTCGAGCAGTTGGTAAATTATTGCTGGATGCTTCTTATAGCCCAGTAGTTCGAGTTTCTTATTCAGTAGAGAATGCGCGGGTGGAACAGCGAACAGACCTCGATAAATTAATCATTGACCTGGAAACAACTGGAGAGATTGAACCAGAGGAAGCGATTCGTCGTGCAGCGACTATTCTACAGCATCAGCTGGCAGTTTTCGTTGACTTGCAGAGCGAAATTATTGCTGAGCCTGAAGAGCATGAAGATGAAATCGATCCGGTGTTATTGCGTCCAGTTGATGACCTTGAATTAACCGTTCGATCTGCGAACTGCCTCAAGGCGGAAGATATTTACTATATCGGTGACTTAATTCAACGCACTGAAGTGGAATTGCTGAAGACTCCGAATCTGGGGAAGAAGTCTCTAACTGAAATTAAAGATATATTGGCCACGCGAGGTTTATCGCTTGGATTACGTTTAGACAATTGGCCGCCATCAAGTCTCAAGTCTGATGAGCGGGCTGCTTAGAAAATAGGATAGTAGATATGCGCCATCGACATAGTGGTCGCCAGCTAAATAGAAATAGTTCCCACAGGAAAGCCATGTTTCGTAACATGGCTACGTCTCTGGTAGAACATGAAATAATTAAGACGACTCTAATCAAAGCCAAAGAATTGAGGAGCGTAGCAGAGCCGTTGATTACGCTGGCTAAACAAGACAGCGTGGCCAATCGACGACTGGCTTTCAATCGCACTCGGAGCAAAGAAACAGTGGGTAAGCTTTTTGGGGAATTAGGGCCTCGCTATGCTGATCGGCCTGGTGGTTATATCCGCATTCTAAAGTGCGGGTTACGCTCGGGCGATAAGGCACCAATGGCCTATGTGGAGTTGGTAGATCGGCCGCGTGTCGAAGATTCTGTAGAGGAAGAGGAATCGTAAAAGTCAAAACTTCGATTGGTTGCAAGTGATATTGAAAAAGCCGAGTTTAACTTGGCTTTTTTGTGTCGATTTATTGGGTATTTACGCGCCTTCGTATCCAGATACTGCTGACGTTATAGAAATAATCTTGTTGGATAACATAGTCATCAAATTTTAACGGAAAATCAAAATGATAAATTCTTTTCACCCACCAATTCGAACCTTGATGGGCCCTGGCCCATCGGATGTAAGCCCGCGCGTATTAGAAGCACTTTCCAGACCTACAATTGGTCATTTGGACCCTGCCTTTATCGAAATGATGGACGAGGTGAAGGAGTTACTACAGTTTGCATTTCAAACCTCAAATGAGCTGACACTCCCAGTATCGGCCCCAGGTTCTGCTGGAATGGAAACGGTTTTCGCTAATTTGCTGGAGGTGGGAGATAAAGTAATAACTTGTCAGAATGGCGTGTTTGGTGGGCGTATGAAGGAGAATATTGAACGTTGCGGTGCTACTGCCATAATGGTTGAAGATGAATGGGGTGCACCGGTCGATCTAGATAAGGTTGAGCAAGCATTGGCAGAAAATCCCGACGCAAAAGCCCTAGCTTTCGTGCATGCCGAAACCTCAACCGGCGTGCGCAGTGATGCTGAAGCGCTGTGTGGATTGGCTCAAAAATATGATGTTATCAGCATCGTGGATTCGGTAACTTCTCTTGCAGGTATCGAAGTGGATGTCGATGGCTGGGGAATTGATGCCGTATATTCTGGCACCCAAAAATGCCTGTCCTGTATTCCAGGCTTATCCCCGGTAAGCTTTTCACCCCGTGCAGCAGATGTAGTCAAAAACAGAAAGACTAGGGTGCAAAGTTGGTTTCTTGATTTGAACCTGGTCATGGGGTACTGGGGCACCGATGGCAAGCGATCCTATCATCATACGGCACCGGTAAACTCACTTTACGCCTTGCATGAGTCTCTGGTTATACTGAAAGAAGAAGGGTTGAACCAGTCTTGGGCGAGGCACGCCTTGAATCATCAGGCCTTTGTAGCAGGTATCGAGAAACTGGGCCTTTCATTTATCGTTGATGAAGCTTATCGCCTGCCTCAACTCAATGCGGTCACAATTCAAGGTGGGATAGATGAAGCAGCTGTCAGAAATCAGCTATTATCAAATTACAACCTCGAGATTGGCGCTGGTCTTGGCAGTTTGACTGGAAAGGTGTGGCGCATTGGTTTAATGGGTTTTGCCAGTAATAGAAAAAACGTCCTGTATTGCCTCTCATCATTAGCCAATGTGTTAGCTGGGATGGGAGCCAATGTTGATAGTCAGGGGGCGATATCAGCGGCTCTCGACACCTATACTCAAAGCTAGCCTGAACCTACCCACAACGGTATGTCGAAATGCTGGATGGATTGTGGTGCGCAATTCATTCAGGGTGAGTGTTAGGCGAACCTTCCGGGTTGGAACCAGGAAAAAAACTGATAAAAAGAAGCGGCCAGATACCAATATGCACCATCACATCAGCGGTGTTAAATATGTAGTTCCAGAATGGGATGTGCTGAATGTCAATAAAATCAATAACGCTGCCATACAGATGACGATCTAGGATGTTGCTGGCTCCTCCACCTACAATGAAACCGAAACAGATAAACTCATAGCGATTTATTGCTTCACCTTTCCACAGATAAAGTGTCACACCTAATAGTAAGGTGATACTGATAAGGGTAAATACCCAACCCATACCCTGGAATAAACCAAACACACCACCGTAGTTTCTGATATGAGTAAAGTGAATAAAACTGCTGAACTCTACGGTAGTGTTTAACTCAATAGTGTTATTGACCAAGTAGCCGATGCCCTGAGATATCAGCAATATGCAAACTGCTATTGCCAGATAAAAAAACATAAATCGAGTTCTGTAATTCACCAGTAAGGTTTCCGTATCAAGTTCGTTTTAGTGAATGTTGTTTCAACTACAGCAATGCAAAAAATGCGCGCAGTCGAAGCGCATTGGCTCCAACGTCGCCGCCTCCAACTCGAGAGAGGGATCTTGCATCTACCAAAGTCTGTCCGCCCTCTTGCCGGATATCAATCACCACGTCATCCTTAAAGCGATACCAGAATGTGGTCGCAGTGGCTTCGATTCTGCCCTCTTGAGGTGTTTGTGCAACCAGTTCCCATCCCAATGAGTTGACCGCGCTCAACGCCCTGGCGAACACTTCATCCACACTGGCATTATAGCGCTGCGTTGTCAGGTCGGGGTAGGCCTCTTTGGTAAGCTCAGCCAGTCGCTCGGCCGTCATATTAGGTGAGCCACCGTACTCCACGGTATTGGGCGCATCGGAGCGCAGTGGTAACACGTCCACATACAACGGAGGCGATGATGTGTTGGTTGAAATATCGTGAATTGGTGGGTAATTAACCCCTTCAGGCGGGCGAAAGCCTTCAGGAATGTAATAGCCCAACCCAGCAGAAAGTGTACCAATCAGGGCAATCCCACTCAATTTCAGGCTGTTTTTTGTGGCTAATAACTGTCCGAGGATGAGTAGGCCAATTGCTATCACTAGGCAGACGATAGCCACCAGGTCCCCATAGTTATTGGCGATTCTTAATAAGTCAAAACCGCGCCTGAAATCCCAAACGCCTATCCAAATACCCGCCGCTGAACCAAGTGTAAGTAAGCCGATGCTAAGTCCTGCAATCAATGCAAGATAGCTGGCAATTTTCAAATAGAGCTCAATTTTATTCGTATTTTGCATGGTTTCCAGATCACTCATATTGGTTCCCTTTCACATCGGTTATAAATGGTTGGCTAATTTTGGCTTATACCAGCATAGAGCACAATACGACCTGTTCCGTCACCATTCAATTGCACAATGCTGTGAGCGCAATTGTGCATTTGCGGAGGTGCCCAGAGTTGACTCAGGTGACGTTGTTCATAGTGGCATAACAGGGATTTAATCAACGCGCCATGGCTCACAATAGCAATTTGATCTTCGCTGGAATCTGCAGCGATGTGTGTAATAGCGCCAAGCGCTCGATTTTGTAGATCGGTGAACGTCTCGGCACCGGTAACATTGAATAAATGTGGTGATTGCCAAAAGTGCTGATAAGACTCAGGATTACTTGTTGCAATTTCATCATAGAGGCTCCCTTCCCAGGAGCCGAGATTAATTTCTCGCAGTGAATCCATATACTCGATTTTAACCCCAGTCTGTGCAAAGGCCTGATCGGCTGTTTGGCGAGTGCGCAAACTGCTACTACAATATATTTTTCCATAGCTAATCTGGCTGATTTTTTCGCCCAGCTCTCGAGCTTGGCGTTTACCCAGTTTGGTTAATTGAGATTCGCTTTGCCCTTGTACCCGGCGTTCCTCGTTCCAGTCAGTCTGGCCGTGTCGAATTAAATGTATTTCCATGCCGCCTTATAAACTCCCCTATATAATAGCCTAGGACTAATTGACCCTGGTTCTATTAACCGCATCCAGCCAGCCTTTGTATCTGGCAGTTCTCCACGCCACATCCTGCTCCGGTTTGAATGACTGGCTTACACACCAAAGGTCAGAAATATCTTCAAGCGAACTGAACACGCCAGCATGAAGCCCCGCAACGTAGGCTGCACCCAGTGCAGTAGTTTCTGTGCTTGCAGGTCTATCCACCCGATGTCCCAGAATATCAGCGAGCTTTTGCATGACAAAATCATTTGCTGCCATGCCGCCATCGACACGCAAGCTTTCCGGTACGGCACCGTCCGCTGTGATGGCCTCTACCAGGTCTTTGGTTTGATAGCAAACTGAAAGCAGGGCGGCAGTGACTAGTTCGGCTATTCCTGTGTCTCTGGTCATACCGAAAATTGCTCCCCGGGCATCCGGATCCCAGTACGGCGCCCCAAGTCCGGTGAAGGCAGGCACTAAATAGACCGAAAGATCATCTTTGCATTGTCGTGCTAGCTCCTCCGACTCGGCTGCTGATTTAATTAGCTTCACTTCGTCTTTCAACCATTGCATCGTGGCGCCGGCCATAAAAATACTGCCTTCGACGGCGTAGCTGACTTCATTATTCAAGCGGAAGGCTACAGTGGTGAGTAGGCGATTCTTGGAGTAAATTGCTTCATGGCCAGTATTGAGTAACAAAAAGCAACCCGTTCCATAGGTACTTTTCGCCATACCTCGTGTGAAGCAGGCTTGCCCAAAGGCCGCTGACTGTTGATCACCAATAACTCCGGTTATGGGAATTGATGCTCCTAACAGATCTGCCTTGCTGCTACCAAAATCCGCACCGCAGTCCATCACTTGCGGAAGTACTGCTCTCGGTATATCGAACAGTTGTAAAAGCTCATCATCCCAACATTGGTCATGAATATTAAACAGCATGGTTCTTGAGGCATTGGTCGCATCGGTGTAATGACTTTTTCCATCACTCAGGCGCCACAGCAGAAAACTATCGATGGTGCCAAACGCCAACTCGCCGCGTTCTGCTCTGGTTCTCGCTCCTGGTACTTGATTTAGTATCCAGCTTAATTTGCTGGCTGAGAAGTAGGAATCCAGCAGTAAGCCTGTTTTCTGCTGAATCAGAGGTTCATGTCCTTGTTGTTTTAAACCTTCACAATATTTGCTGGTGCGCCGATCCTGCCAGACAATAGCATTATGGATTGCCTCGCCAGTTGTTCGGTCCCAGACAACAGTAGTTTCACGTTGATTGGTTATGCCAATGCAGGCAATTTCTGCGGCCTTTAGCTGTGACTCAACTAGTGCCGCTTGGCAACTAGCAAACGTTGTTTGCCAAATTTCCTCGGGATCGTGCTCTACCCAGCCGTTATATGGATAATGCTGAGAAAATTCGGCTTGACTCGAACCTAGGCGATTGCCAACTTCGTCGAAAACGATTGCTCTACTGCTGGTAGTTCCCTGATCGATCGCAAGAATGTGATTCTTCATATGGTTTTGCGCTTAAGTGACTGGTAGCTGGAGCGGCACCTCAATCATCCCCAGTTTACAGGGATTCCAGCAAGAGTCATGTTACACTATGTGCGAAAGTTCCCAAGCTGTTTTGCACTTTCTTTGCGATGTACTAACGTGACGGAGCCAGCCAAAAACCACTGGCGTATTCAGCTTAAAAATGGCACCACCGGCCAGATTCGCGAGTTAATAGCAAAGGCGATAGTAAATGCATCGGGTCCCTAGGTTGCTCACTTGGCTGATAAGTTCACTGGAGACCCAGTGAAGCATAAAGTGCGGTTGACCAAGTGCAGTCATATTGCAATATCTAAGTTTACCAAGCTCAAAACACTTTTCTGATGCAACATGCTGATGGCAGGGTGATATTTGTAATTCCTTATCAGGGCCTATTTACCTTGATTGGCACCACCGTGGAGCAGGTTAAAGATAGCCTCGATCAGATTGGTATATCGGAGCAGGAAATTGACTATTTGATCAATGTGACTAATCAGTATTTTAGGCAAGCTATTTCGCGCTCGGATATTGTGCACACATTCTCTGGGGTAAGACCACTAGTGGAAGAGGCAGGTAAAGCCATGAGCCAGGTTTCAGATGGTTTTAAATTGGAGTTTGAACCGACTAGTCTCCCATTCCTGTCAGCTTATGGTGGTAAGGTAACCACGTATCGATTGCTTGCTAAAAAAGCGCTAAATAAACTTACCCAGTATTTTCCCAAGGCAAATCAACCTTGGCCTAAAACGGTTCTCCTCCCCGGAGGTGACTTTGATTCCCGCGAGTTCCTTGCTCAGGAAATAACAGCGCGCTATGCCTGGTTTGGCACTTAACTTACTGATCGCTGGTGTGGTACATATGGCACGTTGGTATATAAAATTTTGGATAAGGCGAGTGAGCTGTCTGAATTGGGAGCTTGTTTCAGGCATGGACTATACCAGCGAGAAGTGAATTATCTATGTGAGCAGGAAGGGGCCTAGACCGCAGAGGATATCCTATGGCCCAGGTCTAAGCTTGGGCTTCTGTTTAGCGATGCTGAACGTGAGTTACTGAAAAACTATATGTGGCAAAAATAGGGTCAGTGTGAAAATACAAAAGTTTGATTGGTAATCATCCTAGAAACTACTGTATTTTTAAGCTGAACCCCAATTTTAAATTGGAATCACAGGAGTATTGTTTAATGTGTATTTTACGGCGACCCCTCTTCACCAAACTGGCAGTTCTGGTTTTAGCGCTCTTATTGAGTGCTGCAACATTGGCACAAGGTAGGGTCTATCCTGCTGCTAGAAGCGGTGGCAATTATATGCATGCCTTTTACTTTCCACCTTCTCCAAGTTCGACTCCCTGGGCTCCTGCCTGGTCACCGAAAGGCGATTGGATAGCTGTGGCCATGCAGGGAAGTATTTGGAAGGTGAATCCTGAAAACGGAGCGTCCTTTGAGTTGACTTATAATACCGCCTATCACTCCTCACCGGATTGGTCTCCCGATGGACGTTGGATAATCTATACCGCCGACTATAATCATCAGCGCATTCAATTGGAAATAGTTGATACGCTAACCGGTGAAAGCCATGCGTTGACCAATGATCAAGCCATATATACAGATCCCGTATTCTCGCCTGATGGAACCCAGGTAGCCTATGTCACTACCAACCCCAATGGTTATTTTAATGTGGTCATTCGCAATATTGCCAATGGGAACTGGACCGGTGAACCAGTAGCAGTCACGCTCGATCACAGCTTCCCCAGTGACCGACTTTATTTTGGTGAATGGGATATGCATATTACGCCGACTTGGTTTCCAGATGGGCAAGAGTTGTTGCTGGTATCCAATCGGGATATACCGCTGGGATCAGGCAATGTACTTAGAGTACCCGCGCGAGCGAATGGTATCCAAAGTGCGGTCACTGTACTGGCTGAACAATCGCTGTATAGAACAAGACCTCATGTTTCCATTGATGGCAAGCGATTTGTCTATTCCTCAACTCGAGGTGCGGCGGATCAGTTCAACAACCTCTATGTACAACCAACCACCGGCGGCGAGCCCTACAAGATTACATTTTTTGAGCACGATGCTTTTCACCCGCGTTGGTCGCCCAGTGGTGAATGGATTGCCTTCATATCCAATGAGCCTGGTGTGTCCCAACTGATGCTGTTGGAGACCTATGGTGGAGAGTTGAAAACCATCAATATTAACGAGCAGCACTTTAAGCGAGAGACCGGCATCTTGAAGGTTCGAGTGCTGGATGCTGAAGACAATTCGACGACTCATAGCCGAATACATTTGTCAGCTGCAGACGGAAAGTTTTATGCCCCCAACGAGTCCTATGCGCGAGCCGGCGGTCGTGGCGATCAGGTGTTTCACACCCCAGGATTGTTGGAGCTAAGGTTGCCTGTGGGAGAGACCACTCTTAATGTGGTTAAAGGATTTGAGTATTACCCACAGACAGTTTCTGTTGAGATAACGAGCGACTCGGTTTCCAGTTTGACGGTGTCTCTGGAGCGCATGGAGGACATGGCGGCAAAGGGGTGGTACAACGCATCTACACATGTGCATTCCAATTATGGCGGCAACCTACATAACACGCTGGAAAATCTGGTGATGATGTCGCGGGCTGAAGACCAGGACTTAGTGCTG